>JAEEIK010000157.1 GCA_016281335.1 Lachnospiraceae bacterium
ATAAGAACCTGCTGCGATATCCACCCTGCCTTCCGCAAGCATCGTGGTAAGTTCTTTCTGGTCGGCGGCATATATGTATTCCATCGTTACGTTCTCGGGCAGTTTGTCGGCCAGCACGTTCAGTACCTCACACTCCCAGCCTGCGTATACGGGATTCCCGCTTTCGTCCGTAGCCCTGAAACAGCTTCTGTCTTCTCCGCAGGCTATGCCTACCGTAAGCACTCCGTCATCAAGTACACTCTGTGCATCCGACTGAGTCTGCGCTTTCCCGCAGCCTGAGAGCAGCACCGCTCCCATTAACATGATTGTTACGATCTTCTTTTTCATTTTTTTCCTTCCTTTACGTCATGGTAAACAGATCTTCTATACCCTTGGCTGCCACAATGTTAACCGTGGTCCTCTCCTGAGGTGAAGTGATCACGAATGCGCGGCCTCTGCCGTTATTGATGATATCCTCCTGCTCACTCTCGTTGATGGCTCCGGCTTTCTCATAGAGCTTACACAGGTCATCCATATCATTAGGCGCCAGCGGGAAGATAAAGCTGTACTGGCTGGCGTTGATGATAGCCGTTGACTTTCTGGCCAGTTCCTCGGTACCCACAAAGTCCTTTATGTTCTGTGTAATGACGATCTGCATACCGTTATACTTACGGATACGCTTTGCCAGCTGGAACATGAAGTCAAGGGCTATAGGATACTTGGAATCAATGAATACGTGCGCCTCGTCTATTACGATAACGATCTTGCGCTGCGCATTGTAACGCATGTTGTATTCCCTGTTCTTTATTATCTCGTTATCCAGCCATTTGAGCACCAGAAGCATCTGTGCATTGGCGATGGTGCCGTTCTTATTTGCAAGCAGTGACTGGAAGTTGAATACTATGAAGTTCTCCTGGGTGGAAATGGTGGCTTCACCGTTCCACAGAGCCGAGTTTCTTCCTCCCGTTGCGAACTTGCTCACATGGGTTATTAGCTTGCCGAGCAGTTCTTTTCTGTGTCCTTCACCGGTGGTCTGATACTCGTCAAGCACTCTCTCATGCAGGTCGTCAAAGGTCGGGAAATCCGAAGGCGAAAGCTTGCTTAAGTCTGTATCGTTATCTATATTCCTGTCCAGATATACGTGGGTGGTCACGTTGTTTAAGAGTTCCAGCATCTCCCCGTCCAGTCCCGGAAGTATCTGTCTGTAGAACTCTTCAAGAAACTGCAGGTGAGTTGAGAAACTGTTTGCAGCTGCCTCTTCATCACTGCCCTCATCATCTGCAAGACCTGTGATGACATGGAAGGGATTGAGACGTCCCTGGGTGGCCGTACCCACATCTATGATCTTTCCCTTCATATTGGCTGCCAGTTTCGTATACTCGTTCTCGGGGTCGAGTATGAAGATCTTGCTGTTCTCTGCCGCCAGCTGTGTAAGTATGGTCTTGGTAGCATAGGATTTACCTGAACCGGACTTACCTATGATGACCGTATTGGAGTTGCCTCTCTCGCTGTCTCTTCTGAAGAAGTTGATGAATACCGGAACACCGCTGCTCTGGCCCACAAAAAGTCCGTTATTATCACAAAGCGCTTTATACACGTAAGGGAATACAGCCGCCACTGAAGACGAATGAATTCCTCTCTGGTATTTCTTGAAGAAATCGTAACCTGAAGGCATTGCCGATGCATAAGCCTCAAACTGCTGCATCATGTTATCGGTGACCTTAAAGCCCTCCTCGGCAAGTTCTCTTCTTATCTGCTTCTTATATCCGAATGCCGAACTCTTAAGTTTCGGCGACCTGCCGGCCTCCACATCGGCCATATGTTCCGACAGTTCAAAATCATTGGCCTGAACATAGGTGCTCACATTAAACAGTATCTCGTTCTCACCCTGTAAAAGCCTCAGCACCTCTGCCAGCGTATCGATGTGTGTGCCGACCTCCATTATCTTGGAAGCCTTGCCGGTGGTGGATTCCTGTTCTCTCAGTTCATCGATCGACTGGTCGATCTGGCGTACCGCCTTGTATCTCTCGATGGGTGTCATCTTCAACACTACCCTGGTACCGATCTTATTGAAGAAGCCGGCGCCCCAGGCATTGCTGACCACCGTGGGATAATCTCTGAAGCGGAAATTGTGTGTTATCAGCTCGTCATACTGTACCGTACGCGCCGTAAACTTTATGGTATCAGGGAGTATCCAGTCCATGTACTCCGAAGGTTCAAGCTTTTCGACCTCTCTCTCATCAAAGGTCATGTTGTACTGATACTTAAGGAATACCGCCAGTTCCTTGCCTTCCAGCTGGTGACATTCCATATTGTTGGTTGCAAAAGTCTGGATCGCATTTTCTATCTGGTTCTGCAGAAAATCCCTATCCTTATAGCAGAACATCACATAATGATGGGGCTGATATATCTTTTCCTTGTAATCAAAGGTTTCAAGCTGGGCTATACGGTCATAGATGATACCTACTCTTACTGTCAGTTCTTCCTCATCCAGCAGGCCGTTTAAATAAGCTTCTTTCAGCTCCGCTATCTTCTTATGCTCATTCTTGATGAAATCATCATAGATAACTGGTCTGTCCACCTTCACAAGATTTATCATCTCATCCAGTGATGCGGTACGAAGCACTGCGGCAAAGCAGCGGTCTATGATCGAATCCTGTCTGCTCTCGCTGAAGAAGCGGAACTCCACCGAGGGTACGCTCATGACCACGGCGCTGTATGAGGAACCGTACTCTATGAACTTTCCGTCTATGCCGGTGAAAGGTGTTATATCTTCGACGGAAAAATCTGCTGCCGGGATTATAGCATCCAGCAGGCCTTTCTTCTTTCCTTCTCCTTCCAGTCTCTTCTTGGTGAAGACTCTCTTCCTGCCAAGGTACTTGAGTGCATAGAAGAGAAAGAGATATCCCTTGTCGTCACCGAGAGGTATCACCAGTCCTATGGTGATCACGGCTATGATCAGTGACAGCGTTATGTGTCCAGGGATGTTTGCAAGGAACATGGATACTGCCAGCGCCATACCTGCGCTTCCTACCAGGACATCGACAACCTCTACGCCTTTAAAGAGTTCAAGCCTGACCTTTGTTCTTTTGGGAATTACCCTCATCTTTGGATTCCTCCGTATTTATTTTGTTACTGTATTAGTCTCAATCTTTCTTATCGCCCGGTTTTTCCGGCTGCTTAGGCTGGCCGCCTTCAGCTCCCGCTCCCCCGGCCTGATTCGGTATATCATGCATCTCCGGTTTGTCTCCGAGTGACAGATCAACTACCGGACCGTGTCCCTCTACCGTACGTGGATCGATATTGAACTGAGGCTCCGTATGAAGAGGCACTGCACCCTCATCATAAGGACTCCAGGGCTTTCTGGGTTCAGGCATCGGATCTCCGCTGTAAGGACTGTAAGGCCTCTGTTCCATTCCGCTTGCATTGCTGTGGAAGTTTGCAGGTTCCTCCATGCCCTGGATTGAGAAACTGCTTCCGCTTGAGCTGGAGAACTGCTGCTCCTCCCTGTGCCCGCCTATGGTAAACTGTGCTCCTTCGCTGCTCCTGAAATCATTTGAAGGTTTTGCTCCTTCAAAACTCATCTGTGAGCCGTGCGATATCTCAAGTCCGGGTGCCGGCGCTTCGGGAAGATCATGCTCATATAAGCTCTTTCCGCCGAAGCTCTTCACTCCGGTAAGTTCTCTTTCACCGGTTTCCGAATTCACGCCGAAATGCAGATCCGCCACACCGGTATTGATATAGGAATTGTATTCCTTTCCGTCCTTGTCCACATCCCATTTTGCTGCGGTAACGCCGAAAGCTCCAAATTCCTTCCTTGCATAGCTGACCTTACCGTCTGCAGTCTCAACTCTCTGGTAACTCATGAAGCCTGCGCTGAGAGTCTCAACCTTGCCGGTCTCCTGATCAAAGGTCCTGCGGATATTAAGCGGCGCGAAATTCGAGCAGAACCATCCGCCCTGTTTCCTTCCTGTCTCCTTACCGTTAGCATCCACCGAAATGGTCTCGGCTTTCTTAAACTGCAGGCCGCTGGAGATCTTCACCTTGGATACCTTGAAGTTTCCGTCTGCATCCTTTGTCATGCGGACAAACGGCATTGACTTCTTAACAAGATTACCGTCTTTATCATATTTCCTGCCGAAGCCGAATATGTTGGACTTATAGGTACCGTCCTTCTGCATGCCGAACTGGAAGTTCTTACCGAGGTTGAGGCCGATACGTGTCTTGCCCTTGGCATCCACACCTCTGGTGATAAGTCCGCCGAAGAACTTGCCGGTAACACCGGGCTTCGGTTTCTTGGGATCCGGCTTTGCAGGCGGCTTATATGTACCCTTCTTGATAGCATCTGCCTTGGCTTTCTTCTGCGCCGAAGCAAGTGCTGCTTTCTTGATATCCTTGGAATCGGTAAGCTTCTTAGGCTCGGACTTATTGCCGCTGGAGCCGCCTGCTCCCGCTGCTCCGGCCGCGCCGCCCTTACCGTTGAATTTGCCTCCGCCGGCTCCGCCTGCACCGCCTGCGCCTCCGGCACCGCCGGCTCCGCCCTGCTGCAGTTTCGATAACTGGCTCTGTTTAGACAGTTTTGAACGGACATCGTAAGCATTTTTAAGCTCTTTGCCCCAGGCGTATGCGCTCTTAAGTCCGCCATAGAAGGCCATATCCTGTGCCCTCTCCATCGAAGCGGAGGTAGAATCCACCAGACCGGTTATCAGCGGTCCTGCGCTCTTCACTGCGAAAGCTCCGCCCAGAAGGAAAAGTATCTTTATAACGTAATCACACTCGGTGCTCATTCCGAAACTCAGCTTGCCTCCCATGACCGAAGGCATTATCAGCAGATATATCTGCATGGCGACCACGGAACCGTATGCCGAGAACAGCTGTCCGACAAACAGATCCTTCCAGGACTTGAATTTCTCGCCGTCATCAAGGGGCTGGGAAGCCGCAAAGAAGGGTGCCAGTATGAAAAGTATCAGTAAGTTATACATACGGTTGATGAACTTGAACACACCCGAGCACAGTACGTACAGCAGCAGAAGTCCCGCACCGTAACCTACCAGATAATCAATCTTGCTGTACTTGAAATCTTTCTCAACCTGCTCCTGATTGCCGTAATCCACGGTACCGGGGCCGGTATAATAATACTTCTTTCTCAGCTCATCATCCACGGATGCATCATAGCCTTGTTTAGCATTATATGATTCCGTACTGGCCGCATTAAATGTAGTCATGACAAAGAGCGCCCTGGCTACCGTAGTGGTCTTGGTACTTCCGGTCTGTGATGTGACAAGAGCCGTGTTGACAGCTGATAATACCACGCTTGAAAGACTTATCATCAGCATACATACCAGCGGTATCGCTATAAGTTTTACAAATCCCTGGAAAGTTGCGCGAAGCACCTTGCCGACAGGTCTCTGCTCATCACCAAGATCTCCCATGGACTTTATCACTGCTACCACTGCAGCTGCTATCAACAGAACAAAGGATATCGCTATCAGTGCCCATGCGGCTTTCTGAACAAAAGGCATACCGAAGAATACACCTATTATGTTCTGCTGCTTGCCCTTATACTCTATAGTCGCTATGCCGCCGAATACATTAAAGAGCGATTGGGCGGTATCAATAAGCCTGAGTAAGCCTACATATATACCATAGAATACGGCAGCAAGTATCTCCAGGATGATCTCCACGAAGCCCTTCAGCACAGGTATGATGAAGTTGATCAGCAGGGGCTTTAAGATATTATCGAAGACCCATGAAAAGATCGTCTCCAGCACGTCGCTTAAGAACTTCAGTACCGGCTCAATGATCTTTTTGAATATTTTATTGAATAGATCGGCTACAAGCCCAAGATATACCTGTTCCATAGTCCTACGCTTTCTTTACTTCTTCTCCTCGTCCTTCTTGTCTTCCTTCTTTTCCTTCTTCTGTGAAGGGTTGCGTAAAGCCTGACGCACGCGTTGCCCAACGCCTCCGAGTATATTGTTCATCAGGAAGCTGTTAGCATCCAGCTGTTCCCCGAGGGACGGGTTATACAGCTTGACCAGCATATTCCTGCTGGTATAGATCGCAAAGGATCCTCCCAGTACCAGTAAGAGTTTCATCAGCATCGGCTGCACTTCCGGCGGGAATTTCATATCCGAACTCATAAGTACCGGCAGCGTGGCCATATATAGTCGCATCGCGACGATAGGCGAAAAAGCGCTGATCATGAAGGCCACAAAGGAATCTTTCCACTGCTTGAAGCTCTTGCCTCCGTCCAGCGGCATCCAGGCCGCAAAGATCGGGCTTATCACATAGAGTATCAGCAGCATGAAGAGTCTCTGTATGAACTGTACGATGGTCGTAACCATTATTACCATAAGGAACAGGGTCACGATTATCGCTATCAGGAAATCAAATTTCTTATAATTGAAATAGTTCTGTACCTCTTTTATCTGCTGGAAATTCCTGCCATGACTGAACATCTCGTAACCGGACTTCTTCCATTCTGACTGTGCTATGGTATAGAAGATCGTATCTCCGAGGGTAGCATCGGAACCACCCAGAGAAAGCGCTGTATGTATCTGAACCAGTATCTCGGTTACCATCCTTACTGCAAACAGGCAGGCAAAGGGTATCAGCATAAAGGTGATAGCAGTCTTTAAAGCTTCCCTGAGCACCGTACTGATGGGTCTCTTGTTCTCACCTATGGAATCGCCCATGGACTGTACCACTGCAATACCTGTAGTCAATACTGCCAGCACAAAGGATATGGCGGTTATCATAAGCATCGCCCTCTGTATCGCAGGCAGGGTAAAGAGATATTCCAATATGGTCTGATTATTGTCCACATTGTCTACCATGACCTTGGTATATCCCGAGAAGATATTGAATATGTCTTCCAGGAAATTCACCAGCTTAAGCAAAGCTACCCAGGCCTTCAGGAGAAGCTCGCCAAAAAGGTCACCAAGCAGATCGCCTATCATGTAGAACACGATATTGAACACATCTTTGAGCACCGGAACGAAGATCTCATTAAAGACCCACTGCAGTACTTTTTGTATTCCGTCAAGGATTCCTAGACTTACGGGTACCACGATTTACCTCACCTTCACCTTTGAATTAATGTATCTCATGTATGAAATAATACCGGCTATAGCTCCTATCACAAGAATGATCGCCACTATTGCCCCCTTATTGAAACCGTATTTGACCTTAAACTGACTCCTGCCCTTGTTGCCCGCATTATCATATGCAAACACTTCGTAATCACCGGGCTGCTTGATCTGAGTCTGGATATTTCCGCTGGAGATCAGTTTTCCGTCCTTATATATCACTGTCTCTTTCACATCCTTGGATTTGAAGAGAAGCTGTGCTTTGTTCTTTTCGGTACTTACATAGAATCTGGGCCTTATCCTGTCTAAGAGGAAATCGGTATCGATAGTCCTGTCACCGTTACTGATGGTTATGGTATATCTGCCGTCTTCCCTTAAGAGCGCTGCATCCTTGCCCACTCTCTTGATGGAGTCCGCCTCCAGTCCGTCCACCATGATCTGGGTAATGGTAAAGCCTTCAGGCGCACGATATACGGAAAGGTCATTGACTGCCTGTCCTATTATCCTGAAAGAGAAGGTCGGGGTCTCGCTCTGATAAGCATCATAATACACAACATCCTCTGCCACCGGGATCACGGTATAGCTGCCTACTTCACTGATCTTCTGCTCGGGATCGAATTCGAAGGGTTCTCCGTCCTTGTAGATCGTAAAATCCAGATCATCACTGGTGCGCAGCGTCACTTCTCTCTTGGTGATCATACCGTTGGGTACATCCGTATAAAAGCTCATGCTGTTGCGCAGTGTATTCTTATAATATCCGGAAGTATAGTCATATACGCTGGCGAGACCTGTACGTCTGTTTATTCCCTCAGTGGTATATAAACCATCGGTTCCCATATCCTGAGCCAGTTCTTCAATGGCGCTCTGGTTGATGCTGCCGTCTTCATTCATGATGTCGGCTATGCTTTCATCCACATCATTATCTTCATCCAGGGCTTCCTGCAATGCTGCTATCTCTTCGGGAGTAAGACCTTCGTCCTCAAATTCCTCATCAGGAGGTGTGAGCAGTTCCTGTTCTTCAGGCTGCTGAGGTTCTGCCGGTTCCAGCAGCCCCGGCTCCTCATCTATGTCATAGGGGAGTCCGTTTGATGTATTGTCTTCTGCCGTATTATCTCCTGATACCTTGTCTGCTATACGGAAACGATATACTGCTGTATAAATGTATATGGTATCGACCACGGTTTCCGTTGCGGTCAGTGTAAATACGTAAGTTCCTTTTTCCGTGATAGCTTTACCGCTCTGAGCCGTATAGGGAACACCGTCCTTTTCGCAGGTAAAGAAGATATTTGCCGGCATCTCAAGAGTAACTGCTTTTGAAGTTATGGCTCCGTTGCCCACATTGCTGTAGAAGAAGAACTTTCCGTTTATGCTCAGCTCATAAGTATCGTAATCCGAATGATACTGCTCGCTTAAACTTCCTTCAGTGGTAACCGTCTTCATTCCGGTGGTCGGATCCACACCGGTGGATACCTTATTTGTATGCTGTTCAGGCGTGCTCACGGACTGGCTGTCAAGCCCTGTCTGCGACTCCGTTGACTGGGTCGTAAAGCCCGAATTCTGAACCTGATCCCGTATATCATTGCTGCCGACAAAATCTCCCAGTCTTCTCAGATCGGCAAAGGGATCATCATCATCATCATTACCCCGGCCGTCTTCGGAAG
The DNA here is from genome assembly GCA_016281335.1 of Lachnospiraceae bacterium. Taxonomy (GTDB): domain Bacteria; phylum Bacillota; class Clostridia; order Lachnospirales; family Lachnospiraceae; genus NK4A136. The sequence goes on from JAEEIK010000157.1 coordinate 8,732, forward strand.
CGTATACCTTATTCATGCCTGCTCCGACCGGTGCCATTACCAGTGAAGCGGAAAGGATCGTTCCCGTCAGGACCTTTAATACTCTTTTTAACAGCTCAGCTTTCATCTTTGATCACTCCTCTCCGGCATATTCCTCTTCGCCGGCTTCTTCCCCGCCTTCAGCGGCTGCTTCTTCATTCGCCGCATCAAGTATCAGGTAATTTCTTTCTTCAAGGTCATAAAATACTTCATCGCCATAGAACACGTTATTTCTCACGTCCGTCATATCCATGGTACCGAACTCATAGAGCGGGCACTTGTAACTGGGTGTGAACTGCGTCTTAAGCGGGTTATTACCGAAGGTAACTATTATCGAGTTACCCGTTGAATACTTATTGTTCAGCTTCATCAGTTCCGAAGGATAGATCAGAGGTCTGCTGGTCAGCTGGTTGGAGAAGTTGACCTGATCGCCCTTGTCTCCGGTAGAACCTGAAACCGAAGTGCCTCTTACCGTCATGTTACCGCAGAGCTTGGAGAATTCTTCACAGGTACCGATATCATTGGAACCTATGAACATCTTGATACCGCAGTTACCTTTAACGATATCCGCAACGGTCTCACCGTATACGTTGTTAAGCTGTGCGAAAGACTGGATGATCATATGGAACCATATCTTTCTTGAACGGCCGACCGTGATCATCTTGTCAAACTTGTCGATCTTGGGCATGTTACCGAACTCATCGAGAATGAAGTATACGTTTCTCGGAAGTGACAGGTCTTCACGTGAGCTGGCCACTTTGATCAGCGCCTTATAGATACAGAGGATGAACACTGCTGCCAGCGCATGTCTGGTATCCTTCTCATCAGGTATCTTAAGGAAGAGAGCCGTAGGCGCAAAAGCGAACTGCTCGGGCTGTATGTCCGTTGCGCTGGTCAGCGCGCACAGACCTTCATCGTTGAACATACTCAGTTTATCAAAAGCTATTGACATGTATGAAGAAAGTGTCTGATCCGCAGCCGAGAGCACCTGTCTTGAAAGACCTACGGCCTTTGACAGCTTGCTGCGTCCCTTGAAGTAATCCTTAAGGGCCGCGAACTCATCCTCCGAGTTCATTATCGCTTTACTGATGTTATAGAAACAGAATTTTTCTTTTGTCATCTCCAGTTCGGGATTCTCGGAGTCTTCAAGCATTGCCAGGCAGGTAGCCATGATAATGGATCTTGCGCCCTTTTCCCAAACGGGATCATCCTTTGATTCTATGGGGCAGATAACGCTGATAAGGTCGTTTAAGTCTTCATACATCTCATCATAAACTTTCTGCTTCTGCACCCTGATTATGCCTATCAGTTCCTTGCGGATCGCATAGGCCTTGCCTTCATATTCATACCACACTTCACCGTACTGGCTCTTATCATTGACCAGTTCCAGATCCTCGGCTTCATCTATGGGATAGCTGTTTTCGTATATCTCCTCGCCTACCCTTAAGTATTCCTGATATGCATCATAAATGGAACCTAAGGGATTCCATCTGAATGAGGAGTAAGGATCACGCAGGTCAAGCACCATACAGTTGTATCCGTGCTCCTTGAGCATCTTTGAATGCATCTGGAAAAGCTCTCCCTTGGGGTCCGTACAGATCATCGAAGAACCTGCTGCCGCATGACCGAGTATCTGCACAACGGGATTAACGAAGGTGGTCGTCTTACCGGAACCGGTAGCACCTATGATGATACCGTGGCAGGGACTCATGAGGTTGATATCTATGTCTTTCTTTTTCTGGTTATATACGGCATATACCGCTATACCGTCTTTCTTCTCTTCATTAAGAGCATTGAAACGCTTCTTCGGGAACAGATCGTCCTTTTCTTTGTCCGTCAGGAATCTGGAATTTTCCAGGTTTCCTTCCACACCTTCTACCTTGCTCTTGAGCATCTTGCCTGCATTCTTTCCGGGAGTGCCGTTTCCTGCCGCAAAATAGAGGACTATCAGGAATATCTCGGCAATGAGACCGTAAAGGTAGGTTTCCTTCATCAGCAAAACCTTTGGTGCAAAAAACTGTGCGCTTTTTTCGCCGTTAATGCCGATGAAATTGTAGATAGCCATATTTATCACGGCTCCGGCGATCACTGCGATCAACAGAAAAGCTATGATATAGATGAGTATCTTCTTTCCGTTTTCCTCAAACCATTCCTTCATTTTATACTTACTCTCCTTTCAATGCGGCCGGTATACAGTCCTGCAAGCACTACACTCACCAGCAATCCTGTCACTCCATACAGGGCTATCAGTGCTTTGCTTCCGAACAACGCTTTATTTAAGGTTTCGCTTTCGCTTATGAACAGGTTGATTATAGCCGTGGAATTAAAACCGATGTGCAGTATCACTCCGTATGCGATATTGTCTTCTTTCATGGATGTCCTGGCCAGTATCTGTCCCAAAAGGAAAGCATACAGCATCCAGATCGGACTTCCGTGAAGCAGCGCAAAGATTATGCTGGAAACAGTGATCGCAAGGTTTTCAGAAAGCCTTTCCAGCAGCGTATTCAGCATGTAGCCTCTGAAGATTATCTCCTCTGTTACCGGCGCGGTAAACAGTATCGTAAACAGCGTCAGCAGAAGATCCCTTCCCAGATACATCCTGTTGACCGACACATGATAAGACTGTGTCAGAAAGAACTTCGGCAACAGTGTTATCAGCGCCGATACAGCCGTCGCTGACGCAAAGCCGAACACAAAGAAACCGATGGCCCTTACAAGCTTCATCTCCTTAAAGAACAGGGTCGCATCCTCGGAAAGTGAGGAGCCTCTCTTCTTAGCTCTTCTGTGGAAGATGAACAGGGCAACAAATATGCCCAGCGCCGAATAAAAGTTTGCCCCGTAGGAGAAGAATTCCTCCAGCGTCATGTCCGAATGACCGAATACATAGCCTACGGCCATGAACAGACTGGGCAGGAGCGCGTACAGAAACAGCGGCGACAGAGCCCGCAAAAAGCATCCTGTATAAACCCAGATCTTCTGCTGGGTACTGAGATTTTTAAGACTCTCCCCCGCCACTTTGCCTTATCCTCTTTATTCCTCTATAGTGAGCAGTCCCGAAAAGCCCGTAACATCAAAGACATCACGAACAGCCTCGGAAACGTTTCTTATGAGCATCATTCCGGAATGCTTGTTTACTTCCTTCTGCATTGAAAGAAGCGCTCTCAAACCAACGGAGGAGATGTAATTGGTCTCCGCCATATCGATCACCAGATCATAATTCCCTGCCTCCGCAAAAGCCTTCAGTTCTGCTTCCAGCTTGGGCGCGGTCTTGATGTCGATCCTTTTCTCGGTTTTGTAGATTGTCTCGCTCATAGTTATTCTCCTTATATATTATTTATGAGGGGGATTCTCCCCTTACTCTTCATCCAGATAGTACCATTCTCCGTCTTCACCCTGATATATCTTCTCACCTTTTTCGTCCAGGTAATACCAGATACCTGACTTGCTCTTATATACCCTCTCTCCGTTCTCGTCCTCATACATGGGAACTCCGTCTTCATCCAGATATACCGGCTTGCCGTCTTCCGCAAAGATGAAGAGCCTGCCCTGCTCGTCCTCAAAACACTCGTCCTCATCCTCGTCTTCGAAGGCTTCCTCCCGTATCCTTGCCATCTCTTCTTCCGGAATGGAACCGTCATCTATCAGGTACTCTTCGGTTTCGGTACTGCCGTTCAGTATGCCTTCCGCTTCTTCGGCCACTTCCCGATACTCCGCCTCATCCGTGATATCATCCAGTATCATCTCGTCATTGGGCCCTGCATGGAAACCAAAGATAGCAAGTTCGTCCTTTCCTCCCTCCCGGTCCGGCTGCAGCACGATATATTCCTTTTCATTCACTGCCAGCGTAAGCACCGGTCTGAAAGCCAGTTCGTTACCCTCTGCATCTTCAAGTATTATCCTTGTATATTCCTCGTCCAAAGATCCTTCTCCTTGTTCACATAATGATACAATATCTACATGATATCTATCGAATTATAACGCAACATGATGTGTTTTGTAAACCCCGCAGGCACAAATTATGTTTACTTATTTTTCGGTACCAGAGGCTTGTCATTATTCATAACTTCGTTTTTTTCGGCCTTGATCTCTATCTGTGTTCCCTTGGACATTCTGAGTTTACCGTAATCGGGCTTGGGTTCTTTTTTATTCTGCTTATCTTCTTCCTTCTTCAGTGTCTCCACATTGGTCTTCTTCGAATACTTGGATTCATATATGAAGTGTTCCTTGCCCCAGCCCTCAACATTTACTGCCACTCTGTAAGGCTCTTCTTTCTTTTCGCCTTCTATCTTATTATCTTCCTTCTTGTTCTCTTCTTCCTTCTTCTCCGGCTCTTCTTTCTTCTCCTCTTCCTTCTTTACCGGTTCTTCTTCCTTCTTCTCTTCTTCTTTCTTTTCCGGCTCTTCCTTTTTCTGCTCTTCCTTCTTTTCTTCTTCCTTCTTTTCGTCTTCGTACTCTTCTATCTCGAAATCATCCGCATTAAAGTCATCCTGCTCATTATCTTTCTTCTCTGCGGGTTTATCCTCATTTACCTCGATCACAAAGTCATCCTCGCCAAGCTCTTCCGGGGCCTTTTCTTTCTTTATCCTTCCGCCGTATTTCTCATACTCTGAATTAAGAGTATCCATCTGCTCCTGAAGTCCGCTCTTAAGCTTTGAAAGAGACTTGTCAAATTCCAGGCCGTACTCATCTCCGACCAGCACTTTATCATCTATGCCTTCGAATATTTCTTTTGCCTTATCCCTTATTCCCTCAAAGAGTTCACGAAACTCACTATTGTGCTGATTACGGTATGTTCCGCTCTCCATATCATCCAGATATGCATTTGTGGCTACAACAAGTTTTCCGTAAGCTTCCTTCATTTCTGAGATGGTACAGTTATCACCCAGTCGCTCGCAGGCTGCCAGATTCCCCAGAAGTTCGAATGTACGCTGGTCTCTTTGAATATTCTGTTTCCGTAATGCACTGCCCAGCTCCTGCATTTCTTTATTCATATCGATCAGCTCTTCGACATTTGCAAAAAGATCTCCAAGCTTATCTAATATGCCTTGATGCTCTTCCGGCGTGAGCTTTTCTATCTCAGGCTCTTTTTCTGCTGCTTCTTCAGCTTCCTTTTCTTCCTCAGCCTTTTCCTCTTCTCTCTTCTCTTCCTCTCTCTTCTGCTCCTCTTTTTTCTTTTCTTCTTCTTTTTCTTTCTCTTCTTTCTTCTCTTCTTCCTTCTTTTCCTCTTCGTCGGCATTCTCGTTCACTTCATTGTTTTCTGCTTCCTGCTCTACATTTTCTTCCTGAACGATCTGCCCGTACTCATTGTTTTCATTTACATTTTCATTCTCATTTGCATCCTGCTCTACGTTCTCATTCTCATTTCCGTTCTCATTCTCATTTCCGTTCTCATTAACATTCTGCTCTTCGTTTGCGTTTTCATTCTCATTATTGATCTGCTCATTATTCTGATTATCAAGCTGTTCTTCATTTCCGGCCTGATTTTCATTATTTACATTTTCTTCGTTTTCCACCTGTGCTTCCAGATTCTCCATTTCGGCTCCGAGTTCTTCATTATTCAGGTTTTCCTCTCCTGCGTTTGCAAAGAAGGCCTCCACAGCGCCGCCCGCTCCGGCCTGCTCCTGATTAACTTCCTGCTCGGCTTCCCTGTAAATACGTTCAGCTTCAAGCTCGTTTATCTCCCTGTTCGCTTCTCCGTTCTCAAGAGCTTCTACCTCCTGATCCAGCTCCGGATCATCGACTCCCGCATCATGAACAGGCATTCCGTTCTCATCATATTCGATATCAAACGTCCTGGACTTATTGGCAGGCTTCAGGTTTTCGATCTCACCCGCGGACATCACATCATTGATGTGTTTATCGATAAGCATGGATACGTTCGCAGCCAGCCTGTCATCGGGATTCTTTGCACAGATATTCGTAAAAACGGTCTTAAATGTCCTATAGTAGAAATCTCTTTCATCCCCGCTGCTTAACGGCGCGTTTAAGATATTCTTTACCTGGGCGAGTTCCGGCCCGTTATGATCTCTCAAATAGGAATCAATTCTTGCATAGGTGTTCAGGTCTCTTACCGGCCAGCCCAGTTCCAGCGCCTTTTTATACGACTCAAGGCGGAACTCCATCCTTGCCACATTGGGCATCCTGCCTACTTCCTTATAGTCGGCATTCATAAGCTCATGCTTTTCGGTATTCTCCAGTTTCTTCAGTTCCTTCAGCTGTCCCTGCAGCTCGCTGATCCCGGTATAGATGTTAAACTTACAGTTAAGATCATCGATCTCTCCCATTATATTTTCAAATCCGTCTTCACCGGCATACTTAAGCATACTGCGCTCGATCTTGTCGGCTGATGCAAGCATTCTGTATGGCATGAAGTCGTTACCCATGCCGTGTACGATCATATCCGCAGCTTTTTGGGAATTCTCTGCCTGATAGATGGGTTTGAAATTTTCAAGCATTGCTTCCACATCGGTGCTTATGGGAGATACAGACTCTCTTTTGCTCCTGCCGTGTCCCGCTTCCATATCCCTCATCCTGTTGGAATATGTCCGCATAGTTGTGCTGACTACAAACATCTCCTCCGGAGCCAGTCTTTCTTCCACCGCTTCTGCGATCTCGCCTGCCAGCTTTGATACGGCATCAGTCGCCCGCCTCAATGCATCGGGTGCCATCGCTCTCATCTGTTCGGGGTTCATTTTGAGGAACGCGCCGTGAGCCTCATTCTTTAAGAACTCCTGATATATCTTTTTTATCTCACCTGTTTTGTCCAGTTTTACGAGTGTGAGCAGATCCTTTTTAAAATTCTGAATATCCTTGAAATCCATGTCCTTTTCTCCTTTTCTGATATTCTTTTTTCATCTTGTGCCTAGATCATACTACATGGGGCGTAGCAAAAGTGAAGCAAAAATGATATACTTATAAAAAATAATTTCAGGAGGTGACATCTATGCCGGCTGCTAAGAAAAAACAAAACAATCCCGATATCAAACTTCCCTTAAAACAGCTTCTCGAAAAGGAAAAGCAGATCGTAAAAGCCGCCGAAAGACTTGATGACTACCTTGCTACCCTCTCTCCCGGAATGATGGACCGCATCATGACCGATGAGAGCACTCCCGAAGTCAATGCCGCCAGAAAGGAAGTCAGCCGTCTTCTCGACAATGTCATGAACCTTCAGGAAAGCATGTCCAAAGAAGCCGACAATTTCAAAGAAGCTTCCTCAGAGGTCCGTAAGAAGATCAGCTTTGAAGAGCTTAACCGCCAGGAGAAGAAAGCCACCGCACGTCATAACAAAAAGCAGGATAAGCTGAAAGAGCTCGCTGCCGCCGATGTCAAATCCGGTCCCGTGCTCGAAGACGGCGAAGGGCTTCTCCTTCCGAAAGACCGCCAGAAACAGCGCAGTGTTAAACGACGCGAAAAGACTCTCGAAAAAGAGTCCAAAGGCGGTCCTTCACTATAAGATCTTCACTTTGACAGGAGGTTTTAAGACCTCCTGTTTTTCTTTTTCCGGCGCATTTCTTAAATTTCTTGCGCTTTTCTTAAGTCCGTCTCCCTGCATATCTTCAAAACGCAGCCTGACACGGCTTAATTCTGCTTTTACCATCAGTCTGTCATTTTTCTCAAATTCTATATCACGGTCATCTTTTCCCGGATGCAGCTTTCTTATGGCCGCAGATACTGCCTTCAGCGGAACAAACATCAGGGTTTCCATACCGACGCTTATCCCCGGAATATAACTGATATCATTCAATACCAGGAATTCCCTTATCGAATCAAGTAAGCGTATACGTCTCTCTATGGCCTCACGTTCCTTTTCCTTCTCTGCCTCTTTAAGTTCTTTTTCAAGCTGCTTACGTCTCTCCTCCGCCTGTCGTAAACGTTCCGCGCGTTCTTCTTCAGTCTCCCCGTCTGATGATAAATTCAAAAGACAGCCTTCTTCCAGTGCTTCCACTGTTTCTTCATAATCCTGCAGGCTGTCCAGATTGTCCATGATCTCCATGAATACATCATGAAGGAAGAATTCCAGTTTTTCATTCATAGCAAAAGCTTCTCCTTATCTTTTACCAAAGAAACTCTCCAGTTTCTTTCCGATATCGCGCTGCGGACTTTTTGCTTCCCTGTTTATCTCCCGCTTTTTGGGCTTCCCTGCATTTTCCTTCTCATTCAGTTCCGCGAAACTCATCTTCTTCCTGCTCTCGTTTTTTTTTACCCTGTGCCGTTCCGAAACATCTATAAGTTCTTCCATCCTGGCATCCAGCCTGCCCTGCATTTCATCAAGCGGTTCCCGGCTTCCGAGTTTCTTTCCTTTTTCATCTATGCCCTTTGCAAATTCTTTGGTAAACTCTGCCAGTTCTCGAACCTCTGCCGAAGTATTTGTCTTTGCAAAAGCATCCGCGCTGTCCATGAGCGAATTTGCCGCCTTACTTATCTCATCTGCGCTCATCGATACATCCGTGCGGAGAAAGGCATGTACCTCATCCCTGAGTTTTCTGTATTCATCGCCCTTCCAGCCATAGCTCTCGGTATCCTCAAGCATATCCGAGTATTCAAAGAGCTTATCCTGTCCGTCCTGTATCATCTCTTCAAGCATATCCAGGGTTTCCAGCTTTTTGCCCACATCCTTAAGCTCCGCCTCGCAGTCCTCTTCCCCCATGGTCTTAAGCCCCGCATCATCGGTAAGTCCCTTTGATGCGTATACTTCTTCCCTTCTTATCACATCGCTTATTCCCTGCAGTTCACGGACATGCTCTGCAATGGGGCTTTCAAGATAGATCGCTATCTTCTTATCCAGTTCCTCTGCTGCCGCGGTCCATTCAGGCGAATCCTGCTCACAGTCCTGCAGTCTTATCATCGCATTTCTGAGGGCAGAATGATCCATGCTCCATGTATCGTCGATAAGACTGTCCATGCGCCTCATATTGAGCCCCAGGAGATATTCTCTCTCATATTCGCTCCTGTATGAACTTTCTCCCATTGTTCCTTTTACATCCATCTCTTTCTCCGGACGCTGTTCAGACATTTGCCTTTTCAAACAGCCACGTCTGATCTTCCGTCCTTTCCCCTTCGGGTTTTTTTTCCAGTATGGCCTTAAGCTCTTTTAAATACATCTCCCTGTTGCCCTCAAGGCCGCTGGTCTCTTTATCAAGATTATTAAGAAAGCCTTCGATCTCTTTATTCAGATTCCCGTCTTTATCAAAACGCTGATCATAAAGCTTGCCCAGAAATACCTCATCTCCCGGACGGTCCCAGCCGCCCCACTTCATACTTTCAAGGAAGCCCTCTTTATCCGCTTCATGCCTTTCGCGCATTACTTCAAAAGCAAGACCGTTCATATATTCCTCGATGACTCTCTTCTCTTCATCCGCTATGCTTTCCCATTTACCGAGTTCCCTGAGTATTTCCCTTTTGTTTTTCGCCGGGCTTTTCTCTGCTATCTTTGTATCAAACAGGAACTCATATAATTCGCCCCCGCGCTTCAGCTCCGATTTGGTCTCGTAGGTACTTGCCGCTTCATTTTTCTTCTGAGCCTTAAAGTAACTGTCAAAAAGCGCATCAATGACCTTTCCGTCACCGTCTTCTTTCCAGTTATTTCCTATGAGCTTGGCTTTAAACTCTTCCCTTGAGTATTCGGTCTTTGCGATAACTATCTTTTCCGCAGCCGGCATCTTAAAACCCTCCTGTTTTCTTTCTCATCCGGCTTGCCCACATTTTACCAGCTTAGGCGTAGCAAAAGTGAAGCAGGCCTGAATCACTTATTTTTTCGGCATTATCACGCTGACGGTGGTCCCGTCCTCGCGCTTGTCTATTATCAGACGGCCTCCGCACTGGGCCGCAAGCCTTCCTCTTACGTTTTTGAGTCCCACACTCTGTCTGTTCTTCTGTTTTTCAGTGGAATGATCGTCACCCTGGCCGTCATCGCTCACCCTTATCACCACCTGATACGCATCTTCCTCGGTCTCCACCACTATGCGTCCTCCTACGGAATGGGTGCCTATGCCGTATCTGATGGCATTTTCCACTATGGGCTGCAGTATCAGCGGCGGCATCATGAAATCCTCCGCTCCGAGTCTGTATTCCACTTCAAATTCCCTTCCGTCGCTTAACTGCTCCAGCTTGATATACTCCCCGGTATGCTCCATTTCACGTTTGAAGGGTATCAGTTCATTGGCGGTAAGTGATTCTAAGTTTCCTCTCAGATACTCCGAAAAATGAGCTATCGCAGGCTTTACCTTTTCCGGTTCGTCATCACAGAGTCCCTGTATCACCTGCAGGGAGTTAAAGATAAAATGCGGTGATATCTGCTGCATCAGCAGCCTTACCTTCGTATCAGCCAGCTCTATATCCCTTTGCATCAGCTCATTTTCGGTCTGTACCTGATAATTCATATATGCGATCTGATACATCAGCGTCATGCCGAAAGCCGTGAGTCTTAGGTAGGGAATCATCATCTCCAGCACATGCAGAAAGATCGGCAGCATTACAGCCGCGCCGAGCCACAGTCTCCTGTTCTCATGTCCGAGGCTTAAGATTATGTACATGAAGGATATAAAAAGCTGTATCGCTCCGAAGATCGGATATACACCTCCCTCAAAATCAAGTAGCAGTTCCGCAGGTATATAGAGCGCGGTCAGTATCGCTATCAGCCTTACCGGCAGCCTCTCCGCTCCCTTTTTCTCAGTGCCGCCACAGATATAAAAGCTGAAGGATATATTGGAAAATGATGCAAATATTCCCGAAAAAAGCAGCGTAAGCTTTACCAGCATCTCCTTGTCCATCTGCTTCTGCCCGCAGAGTTCGCTTGTCAGACATTCCCCTGCCTCACCGATGAAAAGAGCCAGCAGCAGAAACAGAAGTCCCGCATGGAAATACCTTACCAGCTCGTCTTCTCTTTTCCTGCCGAAAGATGCCAGGATAAGGAACACCAGGAGCACTGCCGAGAGAAAGGAAGCAGCGGTATTAAAGAGTACGAGTCCGCTCATCTTATGTGCCTCCCTTCCTGGGCTTTTTCAAGCCTTATCCTCCAGATATTTCCTATGGCATCCCTGATCGCGAAATATATGGGCACATCCAGAATTATCACTATCAGCCTCATGACAAAGGTGGCAGTGGCAAGTATTCCGGCCATTATTGCCAGTTTCCCTTCTGCAGGTACAAATATGTCCGCCACGCCGAACATCACCGCCGATATCCCCAGGGATATATACAGGATAGCGCCCTTTCGGCATCTTGCCGCCTGTTCGTTTTTCTTAACTTCCTCAAGAAGCCTGGCAAAACAGCCTATCATGACTCTGTAAGCAATAACAAAACACAAAAGTGAAGCATTCTCCGCCATGCTGGCGCAGCCCTGCATAAATCCCCGTTTTTCACTGAATTCGGAAATATAGCTGAACTCATTTGTCAGCATCGCGATAAAACACAAAAGCATCCTGAAGAACAAAAGCTGCCATACGATGCCGAAATCATCATGCAGCCCTTTTATGCCGTATATACAGCTCATGAACAGCACGAGAAAGAGCATATCCAGGGAAAAAAGACTGACGGACAGTATGCTCCTAAGCGCCGCATCTTTCGTCAGCAGATCCAGAGCGTTCATGACAACAAAAAAAGCTAACGAACTCACGAAACATACCAGCATGAGCGTCGTCAGATTTTTAAGGGTTTTCTTGTTTACCCGCTTCACCAGTCTCCTCCCTTACCGGTCTCCAGGTATTCCTCGGACATATCGTAAAGATTTCCTATACGCATCTCCGCCCAGTAATACTGGGTCATATATTCTCCCTGGAACAGATTCACCGCTGCGGGTTTTCCTTTGAGGAAATCGTAATAATCACAGTCTATCTTGGCCTGGTCCACACTCCAGGAATTCCAGTCCTTTCGTATCACATCTTCAACTCCCTCTTTTCTGAGGTCAAGCTTGAGACTGCGCAGCAACGCCCTGCACTGGGCTTTCAGGCCGGTATCGGCTTCCCTTTCTTCCCAAAGGGCGGTACACAGTTCATTGACGCTGACTCCCGCTCCGCGTCTGTCCACCAGATAAGCAAGTGTTTCCTTCGCCTTCTGTCTGGAAAAGTGAATGGGTTCTCCTTTTTCGTTAAAAGCCTCAAAATTCCCGAAGCATTGCACATTCAGTCTGCTCATCCGCCTCGGCGCCATCGGGGTCCTTAAGTTTTCTATCTCCGCCTGCAGTTTTTCAACACTTGCCGGTTTGAGCACGAAACCGCTCACATGCAGTTGATGCGCATCCAGCGCGTATTCGGAATGTCCGGTCACAAAGACTATGTTGCTTTTTGGCGATAGTGTCTTGATCTTCATGGCCATTTCCAGACCGTTGATCTTCGGCATCTCTATATCAAGCCACACTATTTCCGGATGCTTTTCGTCTATCAGTTTAAGCGCCTCTTCCGGATCTTTTACTGCCAGATGCTCCCCCTCCGGCTCTATCTCCATCATCAGTTTGGCGGTCTCTTTGGCGATAGTCAGTTTATCGTCCACTGCAATTGTGATCATAACTTCCTCCATTAATAAGGCGGCAGCCGGTGCCGCCGCCACGCCCCTTTCCAAAGGCTTCTACCCGGAGGGAGAAGCTGTCGGCACGAAGTGCTGACTGATGAGGGGCAAATTTTACACTCTGAAATAACTGATCGTATCGGTAAGGTCTGCTGCAAGGGTCTGAAGCTTTGTGGCAGATTCGCTTATCAGCGTAAATGTTGCATTGAGTTCTTCCATTGAAGCATTGGTCTCTTCTGTGGAAGCTGCATTCTCTTCGGATATGGCTGACAGATCCGAAATGATCTCCATCAGGCCGTTCTTCGCATCCGTAAGTTCCGCTACACGACCGGTAATGTCTGCCGAAGTATCCTTCACCTTTACAACGTTGCCGTTCATGGTCTCCATATTGGTCTTTGTATCTTCCAGCTGGCGGGACTGTATACCGAAGGACTCGTTCAGCTTTTCCATTACCGACACGGATGAAGCCGCATCGGCAAGCAGCCTGTCAACAATGGATTTGATCTCATCTGCACTGTGGGATGACTGGTCTGCCAGTGCCCTTATCTCATCCGCAACTACAGCAAAACCGCGGCCCGCATCACCGGCTCTTGCAGCTTCGATGGAAGCATTGAGTGAAAGCAGGTTGGTCTGGGTAGCTATATCTGTAATAGCCTGCGTAAACTCGGATATGGATCTTGCCGATTCATTGGTGGAACTTATGGTGGCTCCTATGTCCTTAACGGAAGCCGTTACCTCCTCACTCTGTTTGATCAGCTTATCAAGAGCATCCATGGCCTTGTCACAGGCATCCTTCATCTCTTCCGCATACCTGTCCATATCCTGAACGTTGCCCGCAATATTCTCGATATTCCTGCCTATGTCGTCGGTATCGCCTGCAGCTGTCTCCACGCTCTCTGCCTGGGAAACGGCACCCTTGCTTATCTCCGTTACCGCATCCGTTACCTGTTCGGATGCCATTGAAGCCTGGTCCGCCGAATCAGCCAGTTCCGTACCTGCTGCAGTCAGTTCTCTTGCCATTTCATTTGACTTGCTCATGACTTCAGTCATCTTGGCAGAGAGCAGCTTCGCGCTTCTTGTTATGGTTCCCACATCATCGTTGCCTATCTCACTGTCATCAGGGAATTCCACATTCAGATTGCCGCCTGCCAGTTCATCAAGATTCTTAGTGACTGTCTTTATGCCTATCCTCAGCATTCTGATCGCGCTTACAACTATGATCGCTATAAGCAGCATAAGTATTCCGAAAACTAAGGACACCAGGAATATCTTATTGGCTATGACTTTCTGCAGATGCTCATACTCTTCCGCTGCCCACTGTTCCACCAGTTCCTGCATCTCATTGATACGTTCTCTGGCATTATCGAATTTAAGATTGAAATCCGACCAGTCACCTGTATTCGTTCTTACGTTATAAGACATCTGCCAGGCTTCAAATTCTTTCTGGAACTCCTCCTTTGTCTCTTTAAAACTTAAGCCGGCTGAGCTCTTCATTTCATTGCAGAGCTTGTTGTCTTTGGATGCTGCCTCCATAGCCGTATTCATTCGCTGCAGCACCTGTGAAGTATTATCATCATAATCGGCAAGATAACCGTCAACTAAAGCGGCATCCATGCCTTCCATGTTTTTAAGTTCCCTGTATCCCGTAGCTCCGAGCAGAGCCTGATAGAAATCCCTGTCGCCGTTGAGAAGCGCCGAACTGGCGGTATAGAGGACATCATAATAGATCTCCGTCATCTGCTTTTCCACCTGGTTCATTTCGCTTGCCATCACTATGACGGAAACCAGAAGTGCGATCGCCAGCGGCACCGAGATGATCAGAAGCTTTGCCCTTACGCTAATGTTATTTAACCACTTCATTCTAATCCTCCTCTTCTCTCTTTATGATGATAAAAAAAGGGGTGGGCAGATGCCTGCTCACCCGCTGATTAATTTTACTATAAAATCCCCTCTCTGTCCAGCGAAAATAGTATATTATGCTCAAAAAAACATATCTGAGATGCAAGGGTCAAATGGGCATACGATCTTCGATCGTATGAATATGCTGCACAGCTGCTTGTACCCATTTGACCTCGGCAAATTGCTTATACCCTGAAATAACTGATGCTGTCCGCCATTTCACCGGCAAGGTTCTGAAGTGTCCCCGCAGCTTCATTTATGATCGTAAATGTTGCATTCAGTTCCTCCATGGAGGCTGTGGTCTGCTCTGTTGAAGCGGCATTTTCCTCGGATACTGCGGACAGGTCTGAGATGATCTCCATCAGTCCGTTCTTGGCTTCATTGAGCTGCGCTATCTGCCCGGTTATGCTTGCCGAAGTATCTTTTACATTCGTCACGTTACCGTTCATCGTGATCATATTATCCCTTGTGGCATCCAGCTGTGTCGCCTGCATTCCGAAAGCTTCATTCAGTTTTTCCATAACCTTTACGGAAGAAGCAGCATCGGCAAGCAAACGTTCAACTATGGCCTTGATCTCATCAGCGCTGGTCGAAGACTGATCTGCCAGAGCCCTTATCTCATCTGCAACTACGGCAAAACCGCGTCCCGCATCGCCTGCTCTTGCTGCCTCAATTGAAGCGTTGAGCGAAAGCAGATTGGTCTGCGTCGCTATATCGGTGATAGCCTGGGTAAACTCGGATATTGACTTGGCCGATTCGTTGGTGGAACGTATGGTATCGTCTATCTCCTTGACGGAAGCTGTCACTTCCTCACTCTGCTTTATCAGGCGGTCCAGCGCAGCCATAGCCTTATCGCAGGCTTCCTTCATCTCTTCCGCATATCTGTCCATATCATTTACATTGCCGTTGATATTCTCGATATTATTTCCGATATCATCGGTATCCGATGCTGCATTTTCAACACTCTCAGCCTGGGAAACAGCTCCCTTGCTTATACCTGTCACAGCCTCAGTGACCATTTCCGATGCTTCTGCTGCCTGGCCTGAAGATTCCGTCAATTCCCTGGCCTGAGTATCAAGTTTTTCGGATGCAGCCTGTGACTTAGTGATAACCTCTCTTAATCTGTCACTGAGATTCTCCACCACCTCGGCTATGACTCCGAGTTCATCACTGCGGTTCATCAGTTCTTCACTTACATCTACCGACAGATTGCCGTCACCTATCTCTTTGACATAGCCGGCGATAGCCGTCAGCTTTTTGGAATACTTGTTGGAGACCAGACTGCCGATTATCAGGAATATTATCGTAATGATAGCGGAAATGATAACAAGAGTTCCTACAGCCTTGTTTATTATCTTCTCCACCTCGGCGGAAGGACGTCCCGCAAAGAAGGCTCCCACATATTTACCGTTTTCGATCTCGGGTGTATAGAACACAAAATACTTGGTGCCGTTGATCACGGTATTGAAGTTTTTGAAGGTCTGCCCCTTCTTTAATGCCTCATATACGTCATCACCGATGTCTTTCCCGGCCATTCCATCAATGGTGGTTATGATACGCGTCTTGTCAATGATCAGCGTGAAATCCAGTCCTGTTCCGGCTTTCATGTCATCCATGATTTGTTGGAAATTATCCTTATTCTGCAGATCATACTCGCCTTTCCATAATACTCCGTTTTCCATATGCCAGCTCCCCGGATATATATCATCCACCAGCTGCTGGAATTCCTGGCAGGACATCTGCATTACCTGCTCACCCATTTCATGATAGCCCACTGTAATGGATGCCCTGGCTGAGATTATCAGCGCGATCGACATCAGCACCAGACCGAGCAAGGCGATAAAAACTATATACCATATCAGTTTGCCGTTCTTTTCTTTCTTCATATTCTGCTCCTCCATGATCATAAAGCTGTGATACCGCGGGCAAATGGGTGCAATCAGCAAAGCTGCTTGTGTATGCAGCATTATGATCGCTCCGGCAAGCAAGCTTGCCTGGACGATCATCCTGCTGCATATACATACGATCTTCGATCGTATGCCCATTTGCCTTATACACCAAAAAGGCAGCCCTGTGTGAATTGTATTCCTCAAGTCACACCAAGTCTGCCTCTTTGCATATCAGCATAATACCATATTTCAGCCTCTCTAGTAAATAACAAAATATGGTCAATAACACCCGGTCCGGACACCTGCGGCTGCTTCAACAAGCTTTACCTCATCTTTATATCTTAGCCTGTACTGCCCGCCTTTATCAGAGGTGATAAAAGCATTAACAAACTTTCCGTCCTTCCAGCTTATATCCACGCTTACTCCGCCTTTGGCACGAAGTCCCTTAACTTCCCCGTTCTTCCATTCTTCCGGCAGGGCCGGAAGCAGTATGATCTCCCCGCCTGTGCATTGAAGCAGCGCTTCAGCAATAGCTGCGGTACCGCCGAAATTACCGTCGATCTGGAAAGGCGGGTGATTATCAAACATATTCGGATTCGTGGAGAGTCCCAGCAGCTTATGCAGGTTTTCATACAGCTTTTCGCTGTCGTAAAGTCTTGCCCACATGTTCGCTATCCAGGCCCTGCTCCAGCCCGTATGACCTCCGCCGTGGGAAAGCCTGCGTTCCAGGGTTGCCCTGGCAGCTTTTGCAAGTTCGGGAGTTTTCCCCGGTGTTATCAGTTCTGCGGGATGCAGGGCAAAGAGCTGTGAGATATGCCGGTGTCCCGGCTCCACCTCATCATAGTCAACTGCCCATTCCTTTATCTGTCCGTATTTTCCTATTTCCGGAGCAGGTATCTTTTTCAGGAGTTCCCCGAGTTCTTTTGCAAACCCTTCATCGATACCGAGTATCCCAGCGCTCTCTATCACCTCGTTAAAGAGTACCGTGATGATCTGGGAATCCATGGAAGGGCCGATACACAGACAGCCGGTAACACCCTTATCGGTTTTATAGGTATTCTCGGGAGACACCGAAGGTGAGGTCACCAGTCTTCCCTCTTCATCTTCGATAAGGAATTCCGTAAAGAATTCCGCCGCCTCTTTTAACAGATGGTATTTTTCTTTAAGGAATGCAATATCCTTTGTATATTCATAATGCAGATATACATGCAGCGCAAGCCAGGCCCCGCTCATGGGCCACAGCGTTGCCGGTATCCATTCATCCTGAGGCGCTGCATCTCCCCAGATATCGGTATTATGATGACTCACAAAGCCCTTATCTATGCCGTACATCTCCTTCGCCATCCTGCGTCCGTTTACACATACGCGCTCCAGCAGGTCGAATAAGGGTTCATGGCATTCACTTAAATTGCAGCTTTCCGCGGGCCAGTAATTCATCTCGGTATTGATGTTAACGGTAAACTTGCTGCCCCAGGCCGGCCACATATCCTTGTTCCATATACCCTGGAGATTAAGGGGCTGGGATCCCGGCCTGCTGCCGGAGATCATCAGGTAACGTCCGAAATTGAAGTAAAGTTCCATAAGTCCGTTATCCCTGTTAGCCTCTTCCTTAAATGCAGCGATCCTTAAATCCGTCGTCAGACTTTCCTTCTTCTCTTTATCTTCCTCCAGGATAAGGCTCACACGCTCATAATATTTTTTATAGTCTGCGATATGCTCTTCTTTCAGCTTTAAGTATTCTTTGGCATATACTGCTTCTGCATCCGAGACCGCCTTGTCCTTATAGCCTTCCTTCTCATAAAAACCGGTCCTTGCAGTTACAAACAATGTTGCCTCATCCGCTCCGCGTACCCGCAGCTTCTTTCCTACCGTGCGCAGACTGCCGCCCTTTATATTTCCCGCCAGCACTGCCGCGAAGAAAATCCCATCCGCAGATCCCGTGCCGCCGGTAAAGAGTATCATGTTTTCGGCGCAGGGGCGGTTATCGTCATAGTAATCGTCTCTTCCGTCTATCCCCGCATCAAAATTTAACGTTCCCGGCTTATCCGCCGTGAAGTGCGCAACTATTGCGGCATCGGGTGCGGAAGCGAAGTATTCTCTTTTATATTTGACACCGCCTGCGCTGTATTCCACTGCAGCTACAGCCTCAGAAATATCCAGCCTTCTTTCATACCCGCTTATCTCTTCGCCTTCATGGATCAGATCGATATTAAGATCCGCCAGCGGCATATAATGCCTGCTGTTGGGATTAATGCCCTGCATCTTTTCAAAAGCCGTCTTTTCCGCCGCAGGTATATCCCCCTGTCTCAGTAGCTCCCTTACTTCCTTAAGGCCTTCCTGCGCATCGGGATTTACACGGTTCCTTAAGCCTCCGGACCATACCGAATCTTCATTGAGCCCGATCAGTTCCTTACTTACCCGCCCGTATACCATGCCTCCCATACGCCCGTTTCCTATAGGCAGCGCATTGTTGAAATCATCCGCTTCTTTTGTATATCTGAGTATGTGTTCGCTCTGCATCTTTTACTCCCGTTTTTTTACAACAGTTCCGCTATCTCGTATATCAGTTTTTCACTCTTCTCCCAGCCAAGGCAGGCGTCTGTTATTGACTTTCCGTAAACACCTTCTCCTATCTTCTGGTTTCCGTCCTCTATATAGCTTTCCACCATAAAGCCCTTAACCAGTCCCGCTATATCAGGATTATGCCTGCAGGCGTAGAGCACCTCTTTGATGATACGCGGCTGCTCGAAAGGATTCTTTCCCGAGTTGGCATGATTGGTGTCTATGATAACAGCCGGATTTGCATATTCTCCCTTCTGATAGTCCTCGTAAAGCCTGATCAGATCTTCGTAATGATAGTTGGGCAGCGACTGCCCGTGCTTGTTGGTATAGCCCCTGAGGATCGCATGTGTATGCATATTTCCGTCCGAATGGACTTCCCAACCCCTGTATATGAAGGTATGACGGTGCTGGGCTGCCTGAATGGCATTCATCATTATGGTATTATCCCCACCTGTAGGATTCTTCATGCCTACAGGAACGCTGATGCCGCTGGCAACCAGACGGTGCTGCTGGTCTTCCACACTTCTGGCTCCGACCGCGACATAGCCCAGCAGATCGTTAAGATAACGGTAATTTTCGGGATAGAGCATTTCATCCGCACAGGAAAAGCCGGTTTCTTCGACAGCCCTCATATGCATATGTCTGGTGGCTATGATGCCTTTAAACATATCCGGCTTTTCGTTGGGATCGGGCTGGTGAAGCATCCCCTTGTAGCCCGCGCCGGTGGTGCGCGGTTTGTTTGTGTATATCCTCGGCACTATAAAGATTTTCTCTTCCACCTTTTCCTGCACCTTCTTAAGACGCAGAGTATAATCGATCACACTGTCTTCATTGTCCGCGCTGCAGGGCCCGATGATCAGCAAAAGCCTTTTATCCTCTCCTTCAAAGATACGCTTGATCTGCGCATTTCTCTTCTCTATGGTCTCACTCATTTTTAGCGTTAAAGGATACATCTCCTTTACTTCCGCCGGTATGGTCAGCTTGCGTTCAAATTCCATTCCCATTTTTCATATCCTCCAAAAGTCGGGTATCCGATCCCGTTCAGCTATTTAATCCAGGGTTATTACCTCGTGATAGTTTCCGAGTATCCTTATCACATCACAGTTCCACTTCAGTTCTGCTATCATCCTGTTACCGGCATTGCTCTTTATGTCCCCTTCGCCTTCGATGTAGAAATAATAATTCCAGGCGAGTTCTCTTGCGGGACGGCTTCTTATGGCCTTCAGATTAAAGCCGTTCATTCCGATGGTAGTCACTGCCTTAGCCAGCGCCCCTGCCTCGTTGTTCACGGTAAATATCATGGAAAAAGCCTGTCTCTCTTTAAGCAGCGGTTCATCCTCCCTTGATATTACCACAAAACGCGTCATATTGTCGTCTTTTTCATTGATGTTATGATCCAGTATATCCAGGCCGTATATCTCAGCCGTTTCTTTGCTGGCAATGGCCGCCGTATGTATATCGCCCTTTTCTGCCACTTCCCTTGCGGATACCGCGGTATTGGTCGCCGCGCTCAGTTCAAAACCCTTCTCCTTTATATAGCCTGCGCACTGGTCCAGAGCCTGGGGATGGCTTACCACCCTGTTTATGTCCGAAAGCTTTGCTCCCTTTACAGCCAGCAAATGGTGGGTTATCGGCATCTCATATATACCTGCGATATACAGATACCCGAAATATAAGAGATCCATTACCTGCGCCACATCCCCTGCAAAACTGTTTTCCACCGGAAGCACGCCGTAATCGCAGTCCCCGTTCTTAACCGCCTTATAAACATTACCGAATGAGGGATAGGAAACACATTCGCATCCCGGAAATATCTTTCCTCCCGCTATATAGGCATATGCTCCTTTTATCCCGCTGTAACCAACCTTCATAACTGTTCCTCCTTTTTATAGGCTCCGGCAAACAAAAAACCTGCCCGGAAAGGACAGGTTCTTATTCACTCAGTGCTTTTCTTATCTAAGCAATCCTGTTCTCCGCTTACGCATCCTTATGTAGCTTACTAAAGGCAAAAAAACTAAAGCCTGCAAAAAAGCTGCCGGCCTTAAAGAAGTCAAATGCGTATGCGTTTGTAACAGTCTGCTTGTTCATGTCAGCTACAGTACCATATTTGTTTTCGTCTGTCAACAGTTTATGTTCTGATCCTTATATCCATAAGCGTGCACAGATCACCCGTCAGCGCCACAAGGACATCCTCCGCATCATAGGGCAATACTGTTGTGCAATCCAGACTGATGCCTGCATTTTCCGTGGTAAAGCGGATCCTGTTCTTTCTTCTGCTGAAATCGATCTCGTAATCAAGTCCTTTACTGTTCTTTTTCTTCCAGTAATCCCAGCCCGCAAATTCGCTGCTCTTATGGACTATGAGCTTATTCTTTCCTTCTCCCTCATCCGTGGCATCATCCCCGTCCAGACGTATGCATGCATATTCACGGTAGCCCTTGCCGCCAACGTTTCCGTCCTCGGATGAATAAAGAAGAACATAAGCGCAGTGGTGTACAAGACTGGCCATGGGCAGTGTCTGGGTACGGAAGAATATCCTCATTCCGTCTGCAACCGGAAGCCCCGGTGTATAGGCTTCTCTGTAGCCGTCCACTTCCACATTCGGTATGTCCCCGTCCTTCCTCGTGAAATAATTAACCTCGGGCGCTATCCTTGAAATAGGCGCATCTTCGGTATTCAGGGACACTTCCTTCACATGGATCTTCCTCACACTGCAGTGTTCTCCGGTAAGTCCGAGATATACGAATCTTGTGGCATCCGGAAGCGCCACCGTCACTTGTGCGGATATATAGGGCGAGTTTATGCTCAGCCTTACATGATCCTTAAGATTCACCGCCTCTATCTCATAGGTGATCCAGACATTGCCTTCCGCTTCTTCAAGCACATCCTTTTCACTGACCTTTGCTTTTATATCCCTTGCCGAAGTACAGATGGTATGGCCGTCCATCCATATCTCACCGAATTCGAAATACTTAAGGTTTCTTATACTGCTTTCGGTTCTGTGCACACAGGTATCCAGAGAATCAAACAGCACTATGGCCGGTATGGATTTCTTTTTGTCAAAGCCCTCATCCGGCCTTGCTTCGAATTTGACCTTCAGATACTCTTTGGACAGCTTTAAACCGTCGGATACTATCTGCTTATACTCATCAAAATGCATGGCGCTGACTTTGGTCAGATCATATCTGTCAGACTCGTCCACATTTTCCTCATCGGTCTCACGCATCAGATAATCGGTGTCCCTGTCGATCATGCGTATCATGATGTCCACTATCTTCGGATCGTACTCCCTGCCTGCACCTTCCTTAAGAAGCTCACGTACTTTTCCCTGGGCCAAAGGATCACGCCCCTCCTTGTAGGATGTCATCTCATCATAAGCATCCGCAACCGCTACTATACGTGCTGTCAGGGGTATGGCTTCTCCCTGAAGTCCTTCCGGATAACCTTTTCCGTCATATCTTTCGGTATGATACAGAGCAGCGGTCTTCAGGTAAGGCTGCTCCTCCAGCTGTGACAGAAGTTTTTTTGTGACCTCGGGCAGCTTCCTGAGCATCTTTTCCTCGCTCCCCGTCAGTCGTCCGCTCTTTCCCATAAGTGAATCCGGAAGCGTAATGTACCCTATGTCATGCAGTGCAGCCGAATAATATACCCTGAAGCATTCCCTGTCATCCATTCCCAACTCGCCTGCTATCTCACGTGAATAAGCCGCCACTCTCAGTGAGTGTCCTTTTCTGAAACCGCCTCTTTCATCAAGCGCATTGACTACGGTTTTTGTCAGCTGTTCAAAACTCCGTCTTAAGGAAAGGCTCCTTTTATGCGCATCATCCAGCTCTCTCAGCTGGGCTTTCTCCAGCTTTTCGTTAAGTTCCGATATTGCAAATGCATACAGCACTATGCCCATGCCGACTATAGCCATATTGG
This sequence comes from Lachnospiraceae bacterium, assembly GCA_016281335.1. Classification (GTDB taxonomy): domain Bacteria; phylum Bacillota; class Clostridia; order Lachnospirales; family Lachnospiraceae; genus NK4A136. The sequence continues at coordinate 31,522 of JAEEIK010000157.1, forward strand.
TAAGAGATACACCGTAGAAGAACGCCTGGAATATGGATGCGACCATGGGAAACACCGTAAAGAGTAACAGAGGTACGCTTATGTAAAGGTTCAGACGCTTAACATACTGTATGATGACCGATAACTGGAACAACAGTGCAAGGAAGGGAATGATGTAACATATAATGAAGCCCGGGCCCCTCTGATATGCGTTGTTCTCATCAAAGTAGTAATACAATCCCGTAAACTGTGATATGACGACCATAAGCCATCCGACAGCACATATTATCTCAACTATCCTGAGTCTCATGGGCACGGTATTGAGCTCCATCTCGTTCCTGCACAGATCCGCAAGATACAGATTGAAACTGTGTACCACGGATATGGTCATAAAGAACACAAGGAAATTACTTATCCTTACCATGTGATAAGCGGTATCCCCCGATATTCCGTGATATACATATGCAAGGCGGTCCGAATACAGCAGTATGCCGGCAGCAAATTCAAGATGCGCAAGGGCCCGCTTTCTTTTTTTCGGTATCGACCTTGTGAGCAGCGCCATTATGCCGACAACGACGCAGACACTGGACAGTCCCAGCATGATATTCAGTTGATGAGCTTCCAGCCAGCTAAACATCCTTTGTTTCCTCTTTTTCTTCCGGGATAAGCATCATGCTTTCCGGAAGATGCTTCATTATCACATGCTCTACAGCTATTATATCAACAGGTTTCAGCAGGTAACCGTTATAGCCTTTCGACAGATAGTACTCTTCTCCTCCCGATGCACTGCTGTCGGTAAGCGCATATACCGGCAGCTTCGGATGGTCTTTTCTTATCTTCGTTATGACCTCGTTCCCGTCCGTTCCCGGCATCATATGATCCAGCAGTACCACATTGATATCGCTGCTCTCTATCTTTTCCAGGCATTCTTCGGCGCTTCCTGCCGTGGTCACAAATACGCCGGTAGGTTTTAAAAGTCCCTTGATCACATTCAGGTTCACCGGATCGAAATCCGCCACAAGTATATCCGCATCCGGAGCGATAAACTGCGGTTTATATGTTTTATTTTCATCATCGGCGCCGTCTTCGTCAAATATTCCTACAGGCGTCTCATCCACGATCTTCTGCCTGAGCGTAAACAGAAACTCGCTTCCTTCACCGTAAACACTCTCGCACTTAAGTTTTCCGCCCATCATTTCAGCAAACTTGTATGAGATATCCAGGCCAAGACCTGTTCCCTTTATAGCGGATGCCCTCACCTCATCCATTCTGTCATAGACTGAGAACAGCATATCCAGTTCTTCCTTCTTCATGCCCCGGCCGGTGTCCTTAACGGTTATGATAAGACCGACTCCGGCTTCGTTTCTCTCCGTTACCCTTATGCCAAATTCAATGCTGCCTTCTTCCGTAAATTTCACTGCATTTGTCAGAAGGTTCATTATGATCTGTTTTATCTTGCCTCCGTCACCATACAGTCTTTTGGGCAGTCCTTCATCAATGTCTGTCGTAAACTTAAGTTTCTTTTCTTCTGCCCGCTCACGTATCACGGCTATGATGCTCCTGAGCATTTCCCCGGTAGCATATTCCTGTTCTATTACATACACCTTACCCGTCTCTATGCTTGAAACATCGATCAGATCATTGATCAGCGCCATCAGCGATTCGGAAGCATATCTGATGTCTTTCGCATAGGAATTAACCGCCCCGTAATACTCTTTCGGAACATTCCTGTTATCCTCACGCAGTATCATCTCATCCATGCCGATGATCCTGTTGATGGGAGAACGTATCTCCTGACTGATGTTTGCAAGAAATCTGGACTTGGCGGAATTGGCTTTCTCCGCTTCTTCCTTTGCTTCCTGTATCTCTATATACTGCTTTCTTATGATGGTACCGCTCATGATACGCCACACTATAACGCCTATTGTGGCCAGTGCAATGAGCATTATCGCCATTCTTACAGACATCCTTTCAAAGAATTCAGGATCCTTTACGATCTTATATGTATTTCCGCTCAGCACTTTTTTAGTCACATCGTCAAGTATCTGTACATGGAGGGTGTACTCGCCATAACCCAGTCCGGTAAAGACGAGGGGTGTCAGTCTGCTCTGTTCCGCAGTGATACCCATATCCCCGCTTCCTTCCAGATACATCCTTACTATGGGATCGGATACGGTATAATCAAGAATGGCCGGCGTGATCTGTATACGGCCGTTACCCGCAGGTATACGGTATATGCCCGCCTCATCCGGCATTATTTCTGTACCGTCATAGTTTACGGATCTTAAGGCAATGAGCATATTACCGGACAGATCGTAAAAATTTTCTATGCTTGCCGCGGATACTCCGCTCTGTCCGGCTATATACACTATACCGTTTTCTCCTATACCGCTGTAGCTGTGGGAGACAGGTATGCTGGTAAGTCCGTTGGAAGTCTCATAAAGCTTATAGTTCTCTATCTTATCCGCAAGGACTGCATCTGCCCTGACGGAGTATATGCCCTTTGATGACAGGAACCACAGCTCATCATCTCCGCGCTCCAGTACATCAAAGACATTGTTATACGGGAAGCTGGTAACATTGCATACCATTCCGTCTTTTATGTATTCTACGGTACTGGAGGTGATGACCCAGAGGACTCCTCTTTTGTCATCTCTCCTGATGCGCATGATAACCTCACTGGCAAGTCCCTGTTCCATTCCTATCCTTTTATATGAATCATCACCGATCACATATATGCCGTCTCCGTCAGTTCCCGCATATATGCTACCGTCCGCTCCTTCACAGACTGTCAGTATGATCGTATTCTTAAGCCCCTGCCTTGCCCCGTAGCTCTTTATGACGCTGTCGTCTCTGATTACTGCCACGCCCGCATTGGTCCCCACTATGATTGATCCGTCGGAAGCCTCATATGTGCATCTGATCTCGTTGCTTGGCATTTCATCATAAACGGTAAAAGCTTTCAGCTCCCCGTCGCTGTTCAGGCGCACGAGTCCCTGGCTGCCCGAGAAGGTCGAAAACCACAGACTGTTCCTGCTGTCTTTCATGATGCAGCGTATCCTTGTGCCTTCAAAATATTCGGTCAGGCCGTTTTCGATGCTGTGGTAATCTTCATCTATGATCTGCAGTCCCTTATCAGTTCCTATATACAGTAAACCGTCCCTGTAACAGCTGGCATTTACCACTTCGGACTCAATTCCCGCCGCTCCTGTAATGTCAAGGAAATTATCGGCCACCAGCTTCATCACTCCGTATCTGGAAGATGCAAACCATATATTTCCCTGCAGGTCCGAAGTCATCATCTCGAAGGAATCTTTTACCGGCAGACTGTCAAAGGCTGTAAATTCATCATTCTCATTGATATAACCGGCAGCATGCACGGAAGCTATCCATAATCTGCCGCAGGCATAATGCATCCAGTGAATGTCGGAAAGCGGCGCCGTATCGAGCCTTTTCATCTCGGCTGCCGACTTACCGAAAGTTCCGTAATACACATGGTCCCTGCTTGTGCCAAAATACAGGGTTCCCGGTTTTTCGGGATCTGCAAGTATCGTTGTGATCTTTCCTATACCCAGCTCGGAACTCCTGTAGAATTCCTCCACTCCCGAAGTCCTTAGTTTAAATACACCGCCCTCCGATGTGTGTCCGTATACCTTTCCGTCGGCATCGGATACCAGCCTGAGTATCCTTTGGCCCTTTATCCTCTCATCATCAATAGGATGGATCTTCATATCTGTATCAAAGTAATTAACGCCTGCAGTGGAAGCCACAAAAACATTGCCCTCAGCATCCTCGGCGAAAGATCTGATGGAATTGGAGTTAAGACCGTCAGACTTCATGAAGTGTTCCTGTTTCTGTCCGTCTATCACCACCACGCCCTTGTCATTGGTAGCTACCCAGATCCTTCCGTTTGAATCTTCAAACAATCCGCGTCCGCTGCTCAGACCGTTATCGCCGGGCAGCTTTTCAAATCTGACACCATCATATCGGATTATTCCGCTGTATCCGCCTATCCAGATATAACCGTCACTCGAGGCCAGGACACAGTTAGCTTCCGAGGTCGGCAGCCCGTTGGTCGCATCGTATAAGACCGGCAGAAAATATACGCCGGGTATCTGGTTGCTAGCCGCATAACCGCCGCCTACAGGATGGTCATTCCGATCGCTGCCGCTGTCTTCCTCCTGGGTCGCATGCACGTAAAAATATCCGCATGTCGATGACATGAGAAGAAATGCGAGCAGTATGACTATTGTCCTTATCCTTAGTCTTTTCATATCTCCTGGTATTTCTTAAGCACCTTTTTCACTTCGGTCAGAGACTCAATGAACACTTCCACGCACTTGGGATCAAACTGCGTTCCCGACCCTTCCTTTATTATCTGCACAGCCTTATCAAAGGGAAAAGCCGGTTTATATACTCGCGGCGATGACAGCGCATCGAACACATCCGCAATAGCCATGACTCTGGCCGACAGCGGAATCACCTCACCGTGAAGTCCCTCGGGATAGCCCTTGCCGTCCCATCTCTCATGATGATATGCAGCCATATTCCTGGCTTCTTTGAGATAGTTATCACCCTCCATGGAACTTATGGCATTTTCAAGTATATTCTTTCCTGCTGTCGTATGAGTCTTCATTATCTCAAACTCTTCATCCGTCAGCTTGCCCGGTTTATTAAGCACGGCATCGGGTATGTTGATCTTGCCCACATCATGGAGCGGGGCACTCATCTCCACATCCCTCATATACCTGTCACTTAATTTTTCCGCATAGTAACCGTTCCGCTTTAAACCCTGCAGTATGATCCTTACATAGGCCGCAGTCTTCAGTACATGCGCTCCGGTATCCGAGTCCCTGCTTTCCACCATGTCCGCCATCGTGATCAGCAGCGTGCTCTGCATCTTGGTGATGGATTCGGATTTGTTCCGGTTTTCCTTCAGCTGGTATACGGTCTCTCCGGTCATTCTGCAGAAGGCGTTGTAGAGCTGTTCCACCTCATCACCGGTATGTATGTCCATTTTCTCTATCTTGTCAAGTTCCTCTTCACTGGCGCCGCTTTCGTCTACCATTTCATTGGCTCTCAACGTCATGCTCATGATCGGCATTACTATATGGTACTTGGTAGTCAGTATGCTTATTGCAACTATCAGCAGTATGAAGCCTGAAAAGATCAGCAGCACTCTCCCTGCATAATCACTTATCATTTCATTAACACGCCTGTATTCCACATTTGATACCGCATAGCATACACAATTGCCCTCATCATCATAGACCGGATAATAAGATGCGATAAAGTTGCCGTACTGGTCATCCATCTTTACGGCCGGCAGCATTTCACCGGCAAGCAGCGCATCCTTATACGGAAGATAAGCCTCTTCATATTCCACTACGCTTCCCGGGCTTTCTCCGAATACATAACTGCCGTCGCTTAAGATCGTATTCAGATCGAACACAACATGACAGCCGTCTTTTTCTATCTTGTAAACATACAGAAAGGCTATATCGGGCGAACTGTTCTTAAGTATCTCAAGTCTTCTTCTGGTTTCATCATAACCCCTGGCCGCGTATCCCAGTTCCAGATATGTCTCTACTCTATCGGGATCAATTATCTCCGATGCCAGATAGGCTATCTGTGACGCATCCGAAGACATATCTTCGATGGTAGTCTCCCGGAAGCTGCTTATACTGAAGATCACGGCGATGACGGTCACCAGCAGGGTGGAAATGACAAGTATCAGGTTGATACGCAGTCCTATAGGCATCCTGCTTTTCAGCTTTCTCCTGGCATTTTCCTGTTCGTCAAAAGAAAGCGGCGTCTGTCTCCATGAAGACAGACGCACATAGTCTTTTACCTTTGCCGGAGTGATGCGTATCAGCAGCAGAGCTGCCGCAAGAGAGATAGCCTTGTCCATCAGATCGGTGATGTAGGTGCTTACCATATGGCTTCCGAAAGGGCCTAAGCCAAGATGCTTTCCCAGCCAGTCATATATAGCTACCGACATGGGCGCATCAGAGGATGCCTCATACAGAAACCAGGTGATCGCACCGCCTATGCCGCCGCCTATCAGGGCCAGTATCAGTACATAGAAGATCAGATCGGCAGCGCTTCTTTTTTTCTCCACGCCGTATTTTTTTATTCTTTTGTATCTTGCGTAATCCCCGAACCATGCTGCGGTAACTATAGCGATCAGCATATTGAGGGAAGCATAGAATATAGACTCTCCGTCCATAAAGAAATTGACCGCATTCGTTGCAAAGGCCGTAATAATCCCCGGAACGATGCCGCCCAGCGCAGTCGCCACTATCGTTCCTACAGTATCTATATAAAACGGCAGTCCCGTTCTCCTCACCGCCATTGACAGCAGTACATTCAGCAGAAGCGAAAACACCATCAATGAAATAACGGCAGGATGAAATATGCTGTTTTTCTTTTGCCTGAACATCGTGTGGGTTATCTTAAATATCCTTTCGTGATCCTATTTCGAGGCCTGCTTCCCATGCATTTCTTTGGCACTCTCTTTGTTCTCGGCGTGCTCTCTCCTTACAGCAGGCTTCTTTTCGTTCTCGCCCTCCAGGGTATCGAGGCTGATCCTGCTCCTTACTTTGATCCTGTCAAACTGTGCGGCCTTCTGGGGATCAACCATACGTAAGGCCAGGATGGCGTCCGCCACATTGGGATTTGTTTTTTCGTATGCTTTTTCCGACTCTATGAAGTGTTCTATTGCAGTGCCGGCTTCGGCCATATTACTGCACAGTCTTTCGCCGAGTATACTGCCGTAAGCGCCATATTTGGAAGCTGCGAACTTTTCTATGGCAGCTGTCATATCCGTGAATTCCGCTGACACCTTATTCCCGGCTTCATTTCCGTTTTCTTTCATCCGGTCTGCTATCCTGCCGGCTTCGTCAAGTTTGGCCCGGTCCAGCTTTTCATAGGCTCTCCACTGCGGAAGTTCTGCTCTCTCTTCGTCGGCATGAGTCTTCAGCCAGGGTTCGTCATATTTCCCGACTGCCTCTCTCAGAGCCTTTGCCTCAGGCGTATCTTCAAGCTTATCAAGTTCTTCGTTTACTGCCTTTAACAGCTCATCCATTACCAGATAAGGATGGTCCATACAGCGTATATCTCCGTATTCCTCCTTCGGCGCACGTCCTTCCTTAAAGCACTCAATCAGTTTCTGAAAGGAGTGGTCTTCGGGCAGAGTACGGCCAAGATCATAAACAGCCCCCATAAGCTCATAGGGCTCATTCCTGTAAGCTAAGGCACAGGCTTCATTTATAAACTCTTCCCTGCTTTGCATCAGAGCTTCTCCTTCCTTTCATACTTTATTTCAGACGCTTCTTACGGCTATTTTCACATATTATAAAACAGCATGCGTAGCAAAAGCGTATCACTTATTCCTTAACACCGATTATCGCCGTTACCGATTTCTCCGGGCTCATGATACAGGTATCCATAAGGCTTAAACCTATATATTTAGCGGGATTCAGTATACTGAAAACTCCCTTCTGATTTTCCGTAAGTTCCAGATCCCCGTAGCCCGGACTGTATCTCTTTACGTTCTTATGTCCTTTTTCTTCTGATTCCCGGTTCAGCTTTTCATTCAGTATATTGCAGAATTCCTCTACACATGCGGCTCCGCAGGCCTGAAGAATGGCAGCTTCCGACATGGATCTTACGGAAGCTGTCTTTATCTGCCTGTCTATCGCAGCCCCTATGGTTGCCGCAAAGATATAGGCTCTGCTGCAGCCCTCACACCATGCCGCCAGCGACTTTGAATGGATCTCGCCGTAGGGAAGTACGACGTTTTCCCCTTTTATCTCAATATCAAAAAGGCCGTAGCAGGCCTTCGGGGCTGCCAGGGCCTCTGTTTTCTTAATGCCTTCCGCTATACGCGTAACATCTGCCTCGTCCGGCTTATGCCCCATATATCCGAGATATCTGTATACCTCTTTCTCCGGTATACTGATCTCTCCGGCTTTCAGGCTGAATTGATATATCGTCTCCATATCAGAATCTTATGCTTATCTGGGTGCCTTCACCGGGCACCGAATAAAGATTAACATCAGCGTCATGGAACTGTGCTCCGTGCTTAACTATGGACAGTCCGAGTCCCGTACCTCCGAGAGAATTCGAATGGCTCTTATCAACCCTGAAGAACCTTTCGAATACACGGCTCTGGTCACCGTAAGGTATTCCTATACCCGTGTCCTTCACGGTCACGGTCACGTGCTCGTTCTTCTCCTTTACGCTGATCACTGCCTCGCCGCCCTTACGGTTATACTTGATGGCATTCTCCAGCAGATTGAAGAACATCTCTTTCAGCACCTGTTCCACACCGTTGACATAGGCTGTCTCGCCTTCTATCTTAAGCGTCACTTCCTTCTCGTCGGCCTGGGTCTTAAGCTCCTTTATCACCGTCTCGGAAAGCTTATATACGTCCACCTTCTCCTTCTTCTCGGTTATCTCGCCGTTATCCAGTTTTGAAAGTCTTATGATATCACCGAGCAGCGCCATCAGTCTCTTGGATTCCTTATTGATGTCCTCGGCGTATTTCTTTGCTTCTTCGGGAGTTGTCTTTTTCTTGCACATCTTGGAAGAAGCCTCGGCTATGACTTCCACGGGACCGCTGAGTTCCTTCGACACGTTTCCGGAGAACTCACGCCTCAGTATATCCCTCTGTTCCTTTTCGGTAACATCCATGATGATGAACACGGCGCCGCTGACACGTTTATGACTGACCACGGGAGTGCTGATCAGCCTGTAATTCCTGCCGTCGCTTTCGATCAGCTGCTCGGTCTTCTCGCCGGAAAGCGCCTGCTCCTTGGCCTTTGTGAAACCGTCGTCTATGAATTTGAGTTCTTCACCTATCTTGCAGGCTCTGGTATGACGGAGAGCCGCACCGTTAGCGCTCAGGATCACGCCCCTCTTGTCGGCGATCAGGAAGCCCTCTTCCATACCTTCGGTCAAAGCTGCGAATTCCTTCTGGCGATAGCTCAGCTCATCGATCTGGTCCTGGATGGTCAGCTTCTGTTCCTGCAGCCTTTCTATCAAAGGCTTTAACTCGGTATATTCATCCGACAGATCCGGATTGTCCGGGTCTATGCCGTTAACGGGCTTCAGTATCTGGTTGGCCATACGGAAAGCGATTATACCCGAGATGATTAGCACGAGGGAAAACACCCACATGATGGGGCTTACAGCCTTCAGCACATTGGATACCACCGAAAGATGCGAAGACAGCCGAAGCACCGTTCCGTCTGTGCAGAGCATGGCATAACTCATCACGCTCTCGTTTCCGCCTCCA
>JAEEIK010000158.1 GCA_016281335.1 Lachnospiraceae bacterium
GGCTGGACTCTTCAGCAGCATATCGAAAACAACGGTGCCGTAGGCGGTATAAACGGCGGTAAATATGAAGACGAGAGCGGTCTCGGTATGGGCGGCATGCCCGAAGGCATAGTGCTCTCAAACGGCGAACTGCGCATGGGCGTTCCCGGCGGCACTTACGGAGTATACGGTTTCACCAACGATAATGTACTGGTGGTCGGTAATATGACCGCGCAGCAGGCCATAAACATGGGCGTAAGAGATGCGGTAAGCTTCGGCCCTGCCCTGATCACAAACGGCAAAAGCGCTTCCTATAAGGGTGTCGGCGGCGGACTCAATCCCCGTACAGCCATAGGCCAGCGCGCAGACGGCGCCGTTCTGCTTCTGGTCATAGAAGGCCGCCGCAGCACTTCCCTTGGTGCCGCCATGTCCGACCTTATAGAAGTTATGGAAGAATACGGAGCTGTCAATGCAGCCAACCTTGACGGAGGCATGTCCTCGTCGATGATACTTTATGATGAGAAACTGGTGGACAACTGCCAGATCAGGGATTCCAGACGCATTCCCACCGCTTTTATCGTAATGCCTCAAAAGACTGAGGAAGGAGGCAACGAATGAGCGAACTTGAATTCTTAAGCCTCACCGAAAAACTTCCTCAGGTGCCTCAGGAACCCGAAGAACCGAAACCGGCAAAGAAAAAGAAAAAAAAGAAGAAGGGGTCAGCAGCATTCAGGATATTTATGCTTATGTGGTGCGCTGCCCTTATCATTGCCATGTTCTACGGCCTTAAATATTTTTACGATTTCCTCGTAGATTATGAAAACACTTATCAGGCCTCACTGCCCGTTCACGAAATAGACAAGCTGATGGACTATTTCAGAGAGAACGATATGCGCACGGTCTACGAACTGCTTGATGAGAAACCTTCTTATACCGAATTCGAGACAGTCGATTCCGCAGTCTCCTACATGAAATACATGGTAGCCGGCAAGCAGCTTGATTACAAAGAAACCGAGAACAGCAACCAGGATGCTCCCGAGTATGTGATAACAGCGGATTCCTACATAATCGGTAAAGCTGGCTTTGCCAAGACAGATACGATGCTCAAGTATTCCTTCCCTACCTGGAAGCTTAAGAGCCTCGAGTTCTACACCACAGCCCTGGAAAGCTTTACCGTAAAGGCCCCCTCCAATTATCAGGTAAAGGTTAACGGTGTCACTCTTTCCGATAAATACATAACGGCCACCGATATCACTATCAGTGACAAGGATCTGTATTTCGATCCTTATGCCGTTATACCTAAGGGCTCGGAATACCACGGCGAAGGCCTGTATTTTAAACCCAAGGTATCCGTTACCGATGAAGGCGGCTGTGAGGTCGATCTGGAATACAACGAAGCCGAGAACACTTATACTGCCGGCTTTTCAAAGACTGCTCCCGACGAGGAAGCCATGAAGGACTTTGCAATACAGGCAGTGACGGATTATGCAAAGTATATCTCCCACGACCTGCCCGAAGGTTCCATAGACCACTATTTTGCCCCCAACAATATCTATCTCTATTACATAGAGCACAACGGCGGCAGACAGTTCTATTCCAAGCACGGTCATGTGGATTTCAAAAATGTGGAGGTAAGAGACTTTATCTCCTATACCGATGATATGTATTACTGTGAAGTATATCTGGAACAGTGGATGCAGATGAACCGCGGAAGTTCCGAACCCGAAGTGGTGCCTACCGACGGCCGTTTCTATTTCGTCAAAGTTGACGGCAAATGGAAAATCTCGGGTATAGAATACGGCGAATGATCAGAAGTCTCTGCGACTTTCTATGATCCTGCCGCTCATATGAAGATTATCGTCCTGAATATCAGGAAATATCAGCTTATATGCGTGCAGCTGCTGCACGCTTTTTCCTTTATACGGATGTCCGCCGTATTTGAGATCGCCGGCAAGAGGATGTCCTATATGGGACAGATGCGCCCTTATCTGATGCGACTTTCCGCTCTTTAATTCCACTTCGAGAAGAGTATATCCCTCACGTATTTCCAATGCTCTGTACAGCGTTACTACAGGGCTTCCCTCTCCCTTGTCGCTGATGCTTACCTTATTGTTCTGCTCATCCTTCTGCCAGAACCCCTTAAGTTCTCCTTCTCCTTTAAGCTCTCCTTCGGCCAGCGCAAGATACAGCTTCCTTAATCCGCCGTTTTTAATGCTGTCCGCCAGGAAACGGCAGCCCGCATAGTTAAGGCCGCACATAACGATACCTGAAGTATTCCTGTCCAGCCGGTTCATGACTCCGGGCATCTGTCTTAAATCAATTCCGCCCTTTTTCTCCAGAACATAACCGCAGAGCCAGTCGTTCAGTGACAGCTCCTCACCGCTATCCGACTGTGTCAGCAGGCCCGAAGGTTTATCCGCAAAGAGCAGGTCATCATTTTCAAAGAGTATCACTACATCCTTTATTTCTTCATAGGCCCTTCTGCCCCGTGAGATCCTTTCTTCGTCTATACCCTTTCCGCTCATCTTGTCATAGGTCTCATCGGAAAAGAATATCTTTATAACGTCCCCAGTCTTCAGTATCTCTTTTCCTTCAGCCTTTGCTGCATTCAGGACTATATTCTTCTTCCTCAGCATCTTATATAAAAATGAGCTGCCCGCCTCAGGTAGCAGCTTTTTCAGATATTTATCCAGCCTTATGCCGGCTTCTTTTTCACTTATGCGTATTTCTTTCATAATGAGACATCCAGAAGAACGGCACGCAGCTTAAGTCCCTTTTCGACAGCCTCAGCCGACATATCCATGCTGCCTGCCCGTTCAAGAAACTTTTCCCTGTCTTTAAATATCTTTACCGTCACCGACTTGTGACCGTCTTTTTTCAGTATCTGCAATATATGTTCTTTGGCTGCATTTTCATCCATTCCCTGATCTGCGGCAAGGGCTGCGATCTCATTTGCGGAGCACACCGCTGCATACAAAGGGTAGTTCTTCTCATAAGATGTCAGATAAATATCATATGCCGCATTAGCGCACAGAGCATCCGTTTTTTCTTTAAGCTCTGCGGGACAGCTGTATTTCAATGCCTTTAAGAACATTATCGTCGATACCAGGAATTTGGCTCCCGGCAGTATAAATAGCACGGCGCCTATGGTCAGCAGATTGTTTTTTGCTTTTGAAAAAGTTATCGTCGGATCTTTGTGCTTCATAAGCGCTATTCCCGTAACGAGAAAGACCGCTGCCAGCACAAAGAAAAGCGCAGTCTTAAAGATCTCTCTTTTCATCTGCGCTCTCAGATATCCGTATTCGCCTTTTACTGCTTTCTTAACGTTCATTAATGTGAAACTCAGTTGATGTCCTCACCGTTATCATCGATATTATCGAAGATGGATCTCTGCTCACCCGGTGTGTCATTGTAATAATTATCCTGAGGTATGACCTCTTCCTGCTGTTCGGGAGTTCTGTTCAGCTCGTCCAGATTCTCCTGTACCGTCTCACCGAAACTGTTCAGTGATTCGAGGAAGCGGTTGGTATTTCTGGTGCTGGTCTCTATACAGTCATATATCATACCGCTTAAGTTGGAAAGCATATCATTGAGATACTTCTGCGCCGATACCATGTAATGATCAGCCTGCTCCTGGGCATCTTCTATTATAGCCTGTGCTTCCCTTGCAGCAGCCGAAACAAGGTCGTCGGCCTGCTTTCTTGCCCTCATGCTTATCTCACTCTCGCTGAGCATCTCATTGGTCTTAAGTCTTACTTCATCCAGCATTCTGGCTGCTTCGTCCTTAGCCTCACGCTCGATGGCTTCCTTATTGCTCAGTATCTTGCGGTAACGCTCGATCTCCTCGGGCACACTGCTCTTCAGATCACGGAGGAGGGCTTCTATCTCTTCCCTGTTGATCCTTATGTCCGTTGCGGAAAACCTCACCGGTCTGCTCTGTTCGATCAGCGCCTCGATCTCGTCGATAACGCTCTCGATCTTACTGTTGGTACGTGGCATGGCCCTACATCGCTCCTTTCGTAACCCGCTTATGAAAATTTATTATGTATCCTGTCTACCAGGAATTCAGGTACACACTGGCTTATGTCCCCATGGAAGGATGCTATCTCCTTCACCGAGGAAGAACTCAGATACGCATACTCAAGACTCGTAGTTAAGAATATCGTATCTACCTGTCCTTTGGAAAGCTTCCTGTTGGTCTGGGCTATCTGCAGTTCATATTCAAAATCCGTGATAGCCCTCAGCCCTCTGATGACTATGTGAACGTCTTTTTTCGCACAGTAGTCGATCAGCAGTCCGCTGAAAGAATCTATCTTTACGTTCTTTAAATGTGCCGTAGCCTCTTCGAGTATTTTAACACGTTCTTCAACAGAAAACAATGGAGATTTAGCCACATTATTCAGAACGCTTACCGTAAGCGTATCAAACATCTGGGCCGCTCTCTCTATAACATCAAGATGACCTAAAGTCATGGGATCAAAGCTTCCGGGATATATCGCGTGTTTCATGCTTCCTTCCTTCTGATAAAAACATGTTTGTTGGTCTTGTAGATCTTTTCCTTTATTATATCAAATCCTGCCGCATATACAAAGGAAAAATCCCTGTCTTTTTCTTCCTCTATCACGATCAGCGTATCAGGGCCCACGGCCTTGCTTGAAGCTGCCGCATTTATCAGCAGCTGGTCATAGCCTTTGCCGTAAGGCGGATCCGCAAAGACAACATCCGCAGTCTCCCTGATGCTGTAACCAAGGGCGCTGACTCCGTCCTGCTTAAGGACCATTGCCCCCTCTTCCAGCTTTGTCTTTTTCAGATTGGCTTCTATACAGGCTATGGACTCTTTGTCATTATCAATGAAATAGGCCTTCTTTGCGCCGCGGCTTAAGGCCTCTATGCCTATGGCCCCGCTGCCCGAGAACAGATCCACAAATACCGCATCCGGGATATCGGTCTGCAGCATATTGAAAAGTGTTTCTTTTATCCGGTCGGTCGTAGGTCTTACATTGTCGCCCTTCGGGGCTGTGAGCGGCACACTGCGCGCGCTCCCCGCTATCACTCTCATCATTTTATCTTAGTTCCTTTTGCATCTCTCTTCTGCGGCCTGATAAGCGCCAGATCCAGTTTCTTTTCATGGAATTCAATTATCTTCTTTTCTTCAAAAGCATTCATGTAGAATACTTCTTCCACATAATCATCAGCCGCCAGCTTTATTCCTCTCACACCGACTGCCGCCTTCTTTTTCTCCGGTATCTCGGATACATCAAATTTAAGCAGGAAGCCCTTGTGCGAACAGAGTGTCACATACATCTGGTCATAGATCAGATTCACGCTCTTTACTTCATCGCCGTCCGCAAGTTTGGTAGCAGCCACCATTCTCTTGGCCACATCAAATTCATTGCCGGCCACATATTTGATCATGCCGCTCTTCGTGATGAAGGCCAGTCTCTGCAGAGCCAGCTGGCTCTTGGAAGTAATGAAGATTATGTCCTCTTCCGAAGAATTATAATTGCTCACGTTATCTATCGGAGTACCCTTGTCCCTGAACCTTCCGAAAGGCAGATCCATTACCTTGACGGTGTGCAGATTACCCTTGTTGGTAAAGGCAAGTATCTGCCCCGTATTCTTGCAGGGCACGATCCATGCGCTTTCCTGCTCGATCGCCTCTCTGTTCCTCTCCAGCGTGGGATTGTCTATGGTCTTGCAGTAGCCGAAACGGTCCATAAGGAATACCACATCCATCTCTTCCACTTTCTTTTCTTCAAATACCGCTTCTTCCGCATTCTCTATGACAGTGCGTCTCTCAACCGCATACATCTTTTTGATCGCATCCAGATCATCAATGATCACCTGCGCCATAGATTCCCTGCGGTCGAGGATGTCTTCGTACCTGTAGATATTGGCCGTCGTCTGTTCGTAATCCTTTTTCAGTGCCTCTATCTCGAGACCGATCAGGCGATACAGACGCAGTTCCAATATGGCATCCGCCTGTTTCTCTGTGAACTTCAGCATCTGCGCCATGATCTCGGACTGCTTGCTCTTGAATTTGATGCCCTCGGTCACGCCTTCCACCAGGCACTTCTTTGCCTGCGCCCTGTCCCTGGAACCCCTGAGTATCTCTATTATCAGGTCTATCACGTTGCAGGCTTTTATAAGTCCTTCCTGGACTTCCTTTTTATCACGTTCCTTAGCCAGCAGATTGGTGTATTTCCTGCGGTTTACCTCGAACTGGAAATCCACGTTGGCGGCAATTATCTCCTTAAGACCCAGAGTCTCAGGCCTGCCCTTGTCAATGGCCAGCATATTTACGCCGAAGGTATCCTCCAGACGCGTCTTCTTATAGAGCATGTTCTTGAAGTTCTCGACATCCGTATCCTTCTTAAGCTCTATGACTATGCGTATGCCTTCCTTCGAGGACTGGTTGGAGATATCCACGATATCGGTGGTCTTCCTGCTCTCTGCCAGGGCTGCCACATCCTGAAGGAACTTGGCAATACCGGTACCTATCATGGTGAAAGGTATCTCCGTGATCACCAGGAGCACATGTCCGCCCTTCGCGTTTTCGGTCTCTATCTTTCCCCGAAGTTTTATCTTGCCGCTTCCGGTCCTGTATATTTCCGGCAGTTCATCCTTGTTGATGACAATGCCGCCTGTCGGGAAATCGGGTCCTTTCAGATATTTCATCAGCCCTTCGGAAGTGATGTTCTCATTCCTTATATATGCCTTGGTCGCATCCACTACTTCTCCCAGATTGTGAGGCGGTATTTTCGTGGCCATACCTACGGCTATACCCTCGGTGCCGTTCACCAGCAGGTTTGAAAATCTGGCAGGCAGCACCAGCGGCTCTTTTTCGGTCTCATCAAAGTTGGGTCCGAAATCCACCACATCCTTATCAAGATCCGCCAGCAATCCCTCCTGGGCAATACGTGAAAGCCTTGCCTCCGTGTATCGCATCGCAGCCGCGCCGTCACCCTCGATATTTCCGAAGTTGCCGTGGCCGTCTACGAGTATGGCGCCCTTCTTGAATTCCTGAGTCATCACTACCAGGGCATCATATATGGAAGAGTCACCGTGGGGATGATATTTACCCATGGTATCACCGACTATACGCGCGCTCTTCCTGTGAGGTCTGTCATAGCGAACACCGAGTTCATACATATCATAGAGTACACGCCGCTGTACAGGTTTAAGGCCGTCCCTTACATCCGGCAGCGCACGGCTCACGATAACGCTCATTGCGTAATCGATGTAGCTCTTCTGCATCACATCGGAATATTCCGTTTTAAGTATCCTGTCCTGTTGTTCCATTTCTTATTTTTCTCCACTATACATCCAAAATCGCATCTGTCGCATTCTCATGTATGAAATCCCTTCGGGGCGCCACCTCGCTGCCCATCAGCAGTTCCGTGGTATCCGAAGCCAGTATGGGATCTTCTATGTCGACTCTTTTCAGCATCCTTCTTTCAGGATCCAGTGTGGTCTCCCACAATTGGGCAGGGTCCATCTCACCAAGACCCTTGTATCTCTGCAGCGTAAAGTTTCCCTTATGGGTCTTCCTGTATTTTGCCAGAGCCGCATCATCATAGAGATACTCCTCCTTACCCTTTGCCGGTATGGCTTTATACAAAGGCGGCATCGCTATGTATACATGTCCCTCCTGTATCAGCTCCGGCATAAAGCGGTAAAACAGCGTGAGTAGCAGCGTACAGATATGCGCGCCGTCCACATCGGCATCTGCCATGATGATTATCTTGTCATATCTTAATTTGCTGATATCGAAATCATTACCATAGCCTTCCGAAAAGCCGCAGCCGAATGCATTTATCATGGTCTTGATCTCGGCATTGGCCAATACCTTGTCTATGGAAGCTTTCTCCACATTCAGCGTTTTACCCCTTATCGGAAGTATCGCCTGGAATTCTCTGTTTCTTGCAGTCTTGGCGCTGCCGCCTGCGGAATCACCCTCTACTATGAATATCTCACATTTGGAAGCATCACGGGAGCCGCAGTTAGCCAGCTTTCCGTTGGAATCAAAGGAGTATTTCTGCTTGGTGAGCAGATTGGTCTTAACCTTTTCCTCGGTCTTCCTTATCTTCGCAGCCTTCTCCGCACAGCCTATAACGCTCTTCAGCACTTCAAGATTACGGTCAAAGTAATGCACGGTTTCATCACCGGTCACCTTGCTGACTGCCTTTGCTGCATCCTGGTTGTCCAGCTTGGTCTTGGTCTGTCCCTCGAATCTGGGATCCCTGTGCTTGATGGATACCACCGCAGTCATTCCGTTCCTTACATCAGAGCCGGTAAAGTTTGCATCCTTTTCCTTCAGATTGCCGAGCTGTCTAGCATAACTGTTTATCACTGAAGTGAACATGGTCTTGAAGCCGGTGATATGAGTACCGCCCTCGGCATTGTAGATGTTATTACAGAAGCCCAGAACTATCTCGTGGAACTCATTAACATACTGGAAGGCAACTTCCACTTCCACGTCATCCTGCTCGCCCTTGAAATAAACCACTTCATGTATGGGATCCTTGCCTTTATTCAAAGCTTTGACAAAACCGCGAATGCCTTCAGGTTCATGGAATACCACCTCATCAGGCTGCTCAAGTCTCAGATCCTTAAAATATATTGTCAGCTCGGGATTAAGATATGCAGTTTCATGAAGTCTGCTCTTTACATCCTCCGCCTTGAAATATGTCTTCTCAAAAATGGTGTCATCCGGCGTGAAATTTACCTTCGTACCGGTTCCCCTGGTATTTCCCTTTACCGGAAGCAGACCTTCCTCAAGCTCTATCAGCGGCTCGCCTCTCTCATACTCATCTTCGTAAATATGACCGTTCCGCTTGATCGTGACCTTCATGTGCGCAGAAAGGGCATTGACTACCGATGAACCTACGCCGTGAAGTCCGCCGCTGGTCTTATAGGCGCTGTCGTCGAATTTACCGCCTGCATGCAGCGTGGTAAATACCAGTCTTTCCGCGCTTATTCCCTTTGCATGCATCTCCACGGGCATGCCGCGTCCGTCATCTTCTACGGTTGCCGAGCCGTCCTTTTCAAGAGTGACCCAGATATTGTTACAGTGCCCCGCCAGATGTTCATCCACCGAGTTATCCACTATTTCATAGATAAGGTGATTGAGTCCCTTTGTCGACACGCTGCCTATGTACATTCCGGGTCTCATACGTACCGCTTCGAGTCCCTCAAGAACTACTATATTTTCAGCTCCATAGCTGTCTTTATTTTTTATCTCTTCTGCCATCATTTCCTCACTTTACTATATCATGTAGCACAAACGTTGACATTATACCATATATAACCATAACTGGCAAGTTATGTAAATAACTCTATATTTCGGATAAAAAGCGGCTGGGCAGCACTTTCTTCTGCAGGTTCTTTTCTCTATAGAGAAGAAAAAGCCTCTCTTTCGCTCTGGTCATGGCAACATACAAAAGCCTGCGTTCCTCTTCTATCTCGCTGCTCTTTACGCATCTGGAAGAAGGTATCTGCCCTTCATTCATCTCGGGTATCACTACCACCCTGTATTCCAGTCCTTTCGAGCTATGCATGGTCATAAGCTGTACAGCGTCTTCATCGGCTTTCTTTTTCATTTCAGCCATACCGTCCTGTTCCTTCCGTATTCTCTCCAGCCATTCTTCATAACTGTCGCATTCCCCTGCTGCCTCCTGCAGCAGATCAAGTACCTCTGTCACCGAAGAGGGGTCTCTGCCGTTCTTTTCAGCCTCGTTAACCACATACTGCTCATAGCCCATACCCTTTCGAATATAATTGACTGCAGCAAAAGGATGCATGTTTTTAAGCTTCTCCATGTCGTAGATCAGCCTCTTCAGCCTTCCGTACATATACTTCTTCGGATCACTGTTATTCAGCAGCTCCTTCAGATCTATATTTTCGTTTCCCGCCTCTGCCCTGCTTATATACCTCAGCGGTTTGTTCATGAATCTCAGGAAATTTTCCCTGCTGCATTTTCCTTTTGAAAAATCCAGCATGGCCCTTATATCCCTTCCCTCATTGCCGTCAAACATGCTCTCTGCCCTGTCCCTGATATAAAAAGGAATCCCGGCAGCCGTCATTCTTCCTGCGAAGTAACCCGCAACCGCATTGGTTCTGAAGAGCAGCGCTATTTCTTTATGACTGATACCTGCATTTACCGCAGCTTTGATAAGGCCGCAGATCTTCTCCGCCTCAGCATTCCTGTCTGCACAGGACAACTTTACAACAGCACAGGCAACTGTCCTTCCGGCCCTTATCTTTTTTTTGAAACGCTTCCTGTTGCAGCCTATCAGCCTGCCGGCACACTCAACTATCTCTCTGCCGCTCCTGTAGTTGTTTTCCAGTTTTACTACCATTGCAGCGGGATAGTCTTTTTTGAAATTGAGCATTATCTCCGGGTCCGAACCTCTGAATGCGTATATGGACTGGTCATCATCTCCGACAACGCAGATATTGTCTGACGGAGCGGCGATCATGCGTATCACCGTATATTGCATGGGATTGATATCCTGAAACTCATCGATAAGTATATACTTATACTGCTCTCTCCACATATCGAGTATATCCGGTCTTTCAATGAACAGCTCCCTGCATCTCAAGACCATATCGTCGAAATCAAGTTTTCTGTTTTCCTTAAGCAATTTATGATAGCTGCGATACAGAAGTCCGAAACTCTCCGCATCCAGCTGGGTCTGTCCCGCTTTATAAGCCTTTTCGTCAAGTCCCGCATTTTTAATCCCCGATATCACATCCAAAAGGGCGCTTACAGTCTCTTCGTCAGTCTCGGCAAACTTAAGACCATTTGCCGCCTGTCTGATATATTTCCTTTTCTCTCCTTCGCTGATAATGCTTGAACGATCCAGATTATAGAATTTTTTGAGTATATGAAAATATACGGCATGAAAAGTGCCGAAAGTCACTCCGCTCAGTTCCCCGCAGAGCGCGTTAAATCGGCACTCCATCTCCTCCGCCGCTGCTTTGGTAAAGCTGATCACCAATATCTCTTCCGGCGGTATACCGCAGTTGTCTATAAGGTATTTAAGTCTTCTCGTGATAACAAAGGTCTTCCCCGCGCCGGGGCCGGCCAGAACCATCAGCGGTCCGTCTTTATGGCATACAGCCTTTTGCTGCTGCGGATCCGCTCCTTCGCAGATTATTTGATTCATCAGTCCTGCCTTTCCAAGCAGTGACCTTTCTCAGACAATTTCAAAGTATAGAAAACAACTGTCCTCTTGTCAATAGGCGCTCCCCGTTATTCTCCGTACTGCATAGACTTTATCGCATATTTCTCCGATGCCGCCTTATAACGCGCTGCCTTATCCCTGCAGTCCCCCGCTTCCCTGAAGAAGCCCTGCTTCATTGCGGGATCATCGCTTATGGCTTCCATATTCCTGTATGCTTCATCACCCATTTCGGAGTAGCGGTTATACAGCCTGTCCGCAAGCTTCTTAAGAGCTCCGCTGGTCTTGCCGAGCACGAAGATATCCTGATCATTGCCGCCGAGCATTATGGTTTCCTCATAAATATCGACAGCCTTCACCAGCTCATTGAAAGCAGCTTCATCTTCTCCGGCATCTATGGCTGCCACTGCAGCATGCCTGTGAGCAAGCCCTGCGCGTCTCTTAGGCTCAAGCGGATCCTCATAGATATCCGGTGTGTCATCCACACCGTCATCGGTACGTATATAGCCGGTGATCTCTTCCTTTTCGGAAGCATCATTTTCTTCCTTTACTTCATTTTCGAATTCTTCACTCATCTTACTTCCCCCTCCGTGGAACAACTCATTTCTCCAACAGCTCTATGCCGGCTTTAATCCTCTTTATACTCTCTTCTTTTCCAAGCACTTCCATGATCTCCGTAGCTCCGGCAGGTGTCATCTGCTTTCCGCTGACTGCGGTACGCAGAGGCCACATCACATATCCGTTCTTATATTCATGCTCTGCCACATATTCAAGCAGCTTCGCATAAAGCGCATCATTTGACCAATCCTCCTGTTTTTCGAGGATCTCTGCCATATCCTTAAGCACCGGAAGAGAGCTCTCTTTGGTGGTCTTCATCTTTTTATGAACGTACATCTCCGGATCATACTCAGGCAGTTCGTTAAAGAAGTCTACCAGTCCCTCTATATCGGGGAACACTTCTATCCTGGTCTTCACCATGCCTCCTATCTTAACACGGTCAAGTCCCGGTTTTAAATACTTCTCAAGATAGGGTCCCGCCATTTCAAAGAACTTGTCCTCGTCCATAGCCTTTATGTATTCGCCGTTCATCCATCTTAACTTGACTATGTCAAATACCGCCGGAGACTTGCTGATACGGTGATAATCAAACTCTTTTATAAGTTCGTCCAGACTGAATATCTCCCTGTTGTCCTCGGGACTCCAGCCCAGCAGTGCAATAAAGTTTACTATCGCTTCGCTGACAAAGCCCTGTTCGATCAGGTCTTCAAAAGAAGAGTGTCCGCATCTCTTGGACAGCTTCTTATGGTTCTCATCCGTTATCAGCGGCAGATGAATATATACCGGACTTTTCCAGCCGAAAGCATCATAAAGTCTCTGATACTTGGGGGATGAGGAAATATACTCATTGCCCCTTACCACGTGGGTTATGTTCATCGTATGGTCATCAACCACATTTGCGAAATTATATGTAGGATAGCCGTCGGATTTGATCAGTATCATATCATCAAGCTCCGCGTTCTCCACCGTTATATCACCGTACAGCTCATCAGTGAAAGTAGTGGTCCCCTCATTAGGGATATTCTGTCTGATAACGTAAGGCTTTCCCTCAGCCAGATTCTTTTCAACTTCTTCTTTTGAAAGCGACAAACAGTGCTTGTCATAGATGCTTATCTCCTTACCTTCCACCACTTCGGTCTTAAGCGTTGCGAGTCTTTCTTTATCGCAGAAGCAGTAATAAGCCTCGCCTTTTTCAACCAGTTCCTTTGCATATTTCATATAGATACCGGTCTTAACGCGCTCACTCTGAACGTAAGGACCGTATCCGCCATCCTTGTCCGGTCCCTCATCATGATACAGACCTGTCTGTTCCAGGGTATGATTGATGATATCTATCGCGCCCTCAACGAAACGTTCCTGATCCGTATCCTCTATACGCAGCATAAAGTCGCCGCCCTCGTGTTTTGCCACCAGGAACTCATAAAGAGCCGTTCTTAAGTTTCCCACATGCATCTTCCCTGTAGGTGAGGGTGCATACCTTGTTCTGATCTTTTCCATTCTTATCTTCCTCCATTTATTAAAGAGCTTTATTTTCTTCTCCGTATACCGCGGATCACTAAGCCGACAGCTATCAACATAAGCGGGAGAGCTGCCATAAAGAATATTCCGAGTCCGCTCCTGACACCGCCCGGAACAAGTATGCGGTCATACTCATAATTTTTCACCGGTATATCCGCAGTGTCTTTTGTCTCTGCCACCGAAGTCAGCAGCTTAATGAAGAGACTGTGGTTGTTGCCGCCTACCGCCCTGTTTATCTCAGGATCCAGGAAATAATCCGAGCTTAAGACTGCCGCCCTGAAGCTTCCCTTATCAAGATATTTTCTTACAAATACACCAAGTGAAAAGGGGCCTTCTTCAGCACTGTCCGCGCCATTGATCCCCGCGCTTTCCGTAGAAGTAAGGAATGTCCTGCATTCCACTCCCGGCGCTTCTATAAGCTTAAGCCCCTTTGCAAAGGGCATATAGATATATTTAGTACGTCCTTCGGTGTAGATACCCCTGGTCCATTCCGTATCCACTATCTCGGGAAGGAGGTAGGTATCCTCGTTATTATAATATGCTTTACTGCTTTCATATACGGTGCCGTCAAGCACTTTTATGCCAAGGGAGCTAAGCAGTGAATCATAGTTTTCCTGTTTGCCGCCGTCGGTATATGCACAGATAAATATAGCCCCCGCATCCCTTGAAGTATATTTCTTAACTTTGGCCAGTTCCTCCTCCGTAATGTCCGACAAAGGTCCTAATATTAACAGGACACTGCAATCCTCCGGGATCTCGTCATACTTGAGCAGATTGATATTCTCCGTCTCAAAATGGGCGTTCTCGATACGCATCTGCAGTTCGGGATCTGCCTGCACTTCATCATGACCGCCGAGACAGTATATTTTCTGAAGCGCTGTATCCGTAACGTGATCTATGGCCGAGACTATCTTTCCTTCCCCGTCATAGCCGGTCACATCATAACCGCTGACCACATAGGTATCGCTGACCGCATTATAGGCGTACTTATAGTTCAGCGTATAGCAGTCGGTATATTCTATCACCCTGCTCTTATCTTCGCAAGTGACTATCAGACTGTTGGCAGCCGGTTCCCTCTCACTGTACTGCCTGTAAAACTGCGGATTGGCGGAGGGTGAGATGTACATCACTTTTATCTTATCGTTATATGCCGACATATATGAAAGCGTGGAATCTAAAGTCTCATCCTTTTCATCCTCCTCGCAATACACATATATCATCACTTCTTTATCAAGTCCCGCTATGCCCGCTTTAGCTTCCTCCGACAGCGAACGGATCTTATTGTAAGTCATATCCGCAACGCGCCTTTCCGCAGGCAGCCCCCTGATAAGCAGATTGCAGGCAGCCATGACAAAAAGTATCAGTATCAGCCTGAGCACACCCGTAAGAGCATTGAAGATACCGCTGGTCTTAACGTGAAGCCTGCCCGAAGTCAGCACGAAATCGGTAAGATAAAGCATCAGGATCGTCACCGAGATATAATATACCGGATCGGCCCAGTCTATTGTGCCGTACATTCCGTTATCAAAAGGTTTGGCAAGATCAAACAGCCCGGATATCTTTAGCAGCACAGGATTCTTTATCCCCGCCGAACTGACTATGCCTGACACCGATGCGCTGCACATCAGCACAAAGAAGGTCAGCACCGCCGCAATGATCTGATTGTCGGAAAGTGCTGAGATAAAGATACCTATGCCTATGCATGCCATGCCGAATAATACGAAGTAGAATATAGCCACTGCATTTTCTTTTACAGGCACATCCCCGTATACCTTAAGTATGCCCATAAACACTATGAGCAGCGGAAGGGTTGTAAGAAAAGTCATCAGGGCCGCCAGGTATTTACCGAATACCACCGCTCTTGCGGAAACCGGTGCAGTGAACAGCAGCTGGTCTGTCCTGTATCTCTTCTCCTCCGCAAAACTCCTCATGGTCAGTATAGGAAAAGTGAACATGAATATAAGCTTCAGCCCGCCTATTATATATGACAGATAGGGATAACCCTCATCCAGTCCGTAAGCCTTAAAATACCAGCCCGTAAAAAACAGGGTGATGGCAAGGAACAGCCAGCCTGTTAGTGTTCTGAAATTTGCCTTCCATTCTTTTTTGAATACAGGGATCATTCTTCGCTTCCTCCCTGTGTAAGACGCAGATAGACATCTTCAAGACTTACTCTGTTATCCGCAAGTTCCAGCAGAGTAAAGCCGCCTGAGGTGCACATCTTTGCCACAGCTTCCCGAAGATCCTCTCCGGGCGCAGCTATAAGTTCCAGAACCGTGGAGCTTTCATCCTCTCTGATCATCCGTATGCTCTCCAAGCCTTTCAGCTTGGATGCATCCTTTTCCGCTGCGGTAGCATTTCCCTTTAGTACAAGCTTAAGTCTCTGTCTGTCATTATATTCGTCAAGCAGTTTTTCCTGTGTGGAATCCGCCATCAGACAGCCTCCGCAGAGGATAAGCACATGATCGCAGACCGCGCTCACTTCGCTGAGTATATGGGTAGACAGGATGATGGTGCGTTTTTCACCGAGTTTCTTTATCAGTCCCCTCATCTCCACTATCTGTTTGGGATCCAGACCCGAAGTGGGTTCATCAAGTATCAGCAGTTCGGGATCGGAGCAGATCGCACCGGCAAGTCCCGTCCTCTGTTTGTACCCCTTTGAGATATGCCGGATAAGCCGGTCACGTACGGGTTCCAACCCGGCAAGCGCCGATACGCGCTCGACTTCGTTCTTTTTATCAGCGCCTCTCAGTCCCTTTAACTCTGCAGTATATCCCAGATATTCATTTACTGTCATATCCTGGTAAAGCGGCGGCTGTTCCGGCAGATACCCCAGTAGTTTTCTGGCTTTCAGCGGATTCTTAAGCAGCGATACTCCGCCTATCTCTATATCACCCGCATCAGGTCTTAAGTAGCCTGACAGCATATTCATCGTAGTGCTCTTGCCTGCGCCGTTGGGGCCGAGAAGGCCGTATATCCCGCCCTTACCGGTTTCAAAATCCAGATCGTTTATCACGGCTCTGCCGCTGTAACTCTTATATAAATGCGAAACCTTAAGCATTAAGGCAATCCTCCAGTTCCTTTATCTCCCTGGCTTTAACATACATCAGCGGGAATTCCGTGGCCAGCCTTTTCATGCATCTCCTGCAATATGCGCGCCTCTCGTCCATGTTGAATTTAAATACGCTCTTGTGACCCCAGATATGGGTAAAAAGACTCTGTTCCCTGAGTTTCATCAGATCCGAACAGAAAGCATCCACGCCGTAGCCCTTCGCAGCGGCGCACATTGGCAGTATCCTCTGTTCCGCGAAGACCATGTGGCAGAGATTATCGGAAGTCTTCTTGCTCATCCTCATAAACTTAAGGCTTTCTTCCGTGTACCTGTCTTTCAGGTCCTGATCCGCAATATAGAGCAGCGCGGTATTTGCCGGCAGGACATTGAAATCCCAGCTTTTAGGGAACTCATAACCTTCCTTCATCTCAAAGCTCCCGGGATCCGGATATATCTCGGGATTGAGTTCCTCCCTGTGGATCACTTTGACATAGGCATCCTTAAGCTCTTTTTCAATATTCTTCCAGATGATCAGATCGGTATCTATCATGACCACAGGAGCATCCTCCATCCGAAGCGCCACCATCTTGCCGGCCGCCCAGTAAGTAAGAGGGTCTATATCCTCCGGCACTTTCATCCTTATCACGCCGCGCTCAAAAATGTCTGCGATCCCCTCTTCATGAAGATAGGCAAAAGCGGTATCATCGGCATACATGCAGGTCTCGCCGTTGTATGCCTGATAGGCTGCCACAGAAAGAATAAGGGTAGCGATCTCATAATCCTCAAGATGAAAACCGCTGCCGCCCTTAGCCTGATATGGAGCTGTCCAGAGTGAATAAAAACCTTTCATATCAGATCCAGCCCGTAACCCAGTTCTTCTATAAGACGCCTTACGGCATATCTGTTATTATTTCCCGGAAATACTTCGGAAACCGTTTTATTCTCGTATCTGGATATACCGTCGCCTCCGCCGTATACAAAACTGCCCCTGTGATAACTGCCCGAATAGTAGCTTCCGTTATACAATTTCCCGGTGAAACTGCCTCTGAAATAACTGCCGATCCTGAAACTTCCGCTCCTGTAACTGCCAAGAGAAAACGCAGAGAGTCCGAAGCTCCCTGTCCTAAAGCTGCCTGTGGCGAAAGCTCCCTGTCTGAAACTACCAAGACGTAAGCTTCCCAAGCGGAAACTTCCGCTCCTGAAACTTCCGCCCATAAAACTGAAACTGCTTCTGAAAAAGCCGCTGAAGCTGCTTCTTATCATAGACCCTTGATGTCTGTATGATGAAGGTATGCGGCTGGTATTTATGCATACAGAAGGCACGGATACGGGCATCTCGTTATAATGCGCATCTCCGGGTTCCTCATATCTCCTGAAATAAACATATTCCGGTGTGATCACC
>JAEEIK010000159.1 GCA_016281335.1 Lachnospiraceae bacterium
CACGGTATAGAGAATAAAACAGATGAAACAGTGGAACTTGTGGCTGTGATTGTATACGCATAGGAGAATACAGTGAAATTTCATATACCGGTAAAAGTTTTTGATGAAAATGATTGTGTAAGGAAGCATTCAGCTGAGATCGCGTCCTTCGGCAAGAAAGCTCTGATCGTAACTGGAAAGAACTCGGCACGCGTTAACGGCTCACTTGATGATGTCATCGAAGCATTGAAGAATGAAGCTGTTGAGTATCAGCTGTTTTCCGATGTGGAGGAGAATCCATCGGTAGAAACAGTGTTTGCGGCTGCCAATAAATACAGATCGGAAGATATTGATTTTGTTATAGGAATAGGCGGAGGTTCGCCTCTTGATGCGGCCAAGGCTATAGCTTTGGCATTGAAACATCCGAAAGCCGATCTTTCATATCTTTATGACAAGGAAAAAGATCCTTCGGCTCTTCCTGTCATCTGCGTACCGACTACCTGCGGCACCGGGTCCGAAGTAACGGGAGTATCCGTACTTACACGACATGATAAGAAGACCAAGATATCAATGGTACATAAGGTGTTTCCGGACCTGGCGCTTGTAGACGGGAAGTATCTTGATTCTGCTCCACAGAGTCTGATAGTCAATACTTCCGTTGATGCGCTGGCGCATCTTTACGAGAGCGTGCTCAATGCAAAAGTAAATGATTATGTCAGAATGACAGCTTATGCAGGTCTTAAATGCTGGGCGAAAACAAAAGATGTACTGAACGGAAAGCGGAAGCGCAGTACTGAAGATAATGCGCTTCTGATGCGTTCATCTCTGTTTGCGGGAATGTCGATAGCCCAGAGCGGTACATCACTTCCTCATGCTTTGAGTTATGCTCTTACTTATGATCTGAAGCTGCCACACGGAAAAGTAGTAGGTTATTTTCTTCCGGGCTTTCTTGCAGCCGCGCCCGCAGAACAACGTGACGAACTCTTAAAGCTTTCAGGTTTCGAAGATCAGAAGGAATTTGATTCATTTATATTTGGCTTGTTCGATGATATCAATGTACAGGAAACAGAACTTCAGAGAGCCGGTGAACTCGTATCGGCGAACAGAGCCAAAATGGAGTCGGCTTCGTTTTATGTTGATGATAAAGTGCTTGAGAGTATTTTAAAATACAGGTGATTGTCTGATTATTTCTTATTCCCGGCTAACACGGCCCATGATTTTAATGCTTGTGTTAGCCTTTTTTCCCGATTTTCATAAGCTATAAGCCTTGCTTGACTGACACAATCTTCGGTTTTGGCTTTTGAGTTAGCCAAAGCCGGCGGATTTCATGTCTTTTAAGCCGATTTCAGCTAACACATTGTTCGATTATTCGCCTTGTGTTAGCCACTGGCCCAAAACAGTGAAGCGTAGAAACAGCAGCAATATAAGTGACAGGGGAAAATGCTGTTTTCGGACGGTATGAAAAGCAGAAACCAACCGGAGAACCGTCCCCGTGATTGGGTATTGACAAAGATAACGACTTGGTGTATTGTATGTATTACAAGGAGTAATACAACGAATACAAGAGATACAATCCAAGGAGGTATAGATATGGAAAGAAAGACAGATAAAAAACAGTTTGTGATATATCTGGCAGTGGCTTTCGGGCTGGGCTGGATCATACAGATCATAGCAAGTTTGTTTGCACTTAAGGGTAATGTGAGTATGTTTGGCTATCTTATGATGGGATGCATGTTCGCACCGCTGATCGCGACGCTGGCAGCGGGGATTCCTTTTAAGGGCATGGGCTGGATCCCTCATCTTAAGGGAAAGATCAGATGGATATTTATTGCTATACTGGTGCCGGCAATTTTGCATCTGGCAGGTGCCGCACTTTATTTCCTGATCTTCCCGGGACAGTTTGATCCTGAACTTAACTTAATGAAGGATTCACTTGGTGAAGCCGGAATGGCACAGCTTGCGGCACAGGGGCTTACACTTGAAAAATATATCATCATAGGCGTCGTACAATCATTGACAACAGCGGCATTCATTAATATGTTCTTTGCCATCGGTGAAGAAACAGGCTGGAGAGGAGCGATGTATCCTTATCTTAAGGAACGCTTCGGAAAGAACAAAGGCCGCATCATCGGCGGTATCATCTGGGGCGCATGGCACTGGCCCTGCATGCTCCTTGCAGGATATGAATACGGTATGAATTACATCGGTGCACCTGTTCTCGGTCTAATAGTATTCTGCCTCTCTACAACACTTATGGGCATACTTGTAGATATGACCTATGAGAAGACCGGTACTATCTGGGGAGCAGCACTGTTTCATGGTGCCATAAATGCCTGGACAATATATGCCTATCTTCTCAAACCTGAATTTGCAGACCGCTCAATCTTCGGACCGTCTATGGTCGGACTGATCGGAATGGTACCGATGGCTGCGCTCGCGATAGTAATGTCCTTAAAGAAAGGAGCTGAAAATGCTTAAGATAAACAACTACTCAAAATCCTACGGCGGTGATAAGAAAGCTGCCGACAATGTAACGCTTCATGTTGAGAGCGGAGATATTTACGGCTTCATAGGACACAACGGTGCCGGAAAATCCACCACCATACGTGCGGTTGTGGGCGTGCTTGATTTCACCGAAGGCGAGATCCTGATAGACGGACATTCCGTAAAAACAGAGCCTATGGAATGCAAAAAGGTCACTGCTTATATACCCGACAATCCGGATCTCTACGAAAACCTCACCGGCATACAGTACCTGAATTTTATCGCAGATGTATTTGATATAAGTGAAAAAGAACGTAAGGAAAGAATAGCAAAATATGCAGGAACCTTTGAGATCACGGATTCCTTAGGTGACTTGATCAGCTCCTATTCGCATGGTATGAAGCAGAAGCTTGCGATCATCTCGGCACTTATACATGAACCCAAGCTTATGGTGCTCGACGAACCCTTTGTCGGTCTCGATCCCAAGGCAACATTTGCGCTTAAAGAGATAATGCATGAAATGTGCGCTAAAGGTACCGCGATTTTTTTCTCGACACATGTACTTGATGTGGCAGAGAAGCTCTGCAATAAAGTAGCTATAATCAAAAAAGGCAGGATAATAGCAAGCGGTACAATGGAGGAACTTACGGAAGGACACTCACTTGAGGAAGCTTTCCTGGAGGCAGAAAAATGAATAAAGCTATAATACTTCTTAAGAACCTGCTCTTATCAACGAGCCAGTTCAATATATTCCGTTATACTACGGACAAGAAAAAGAAAGGCAACGTGATCGGCAACACCATCGGCATGACCATACTCTTTGCCATGCTGATGGCTTACTGTATCGCACAGTGCATAGGATACGGAAAGCTGGGACTTTCAGAGGCAACTCCCGTTCTCTGCGCACTCCTGATCTCCGCACTTGCTTTTGTTTTTACCTTCCTTAAGACCAACGGCTACCTGTTCAATTTCAAGGAATATGACATGCTGATATCACTGCCCTTTGATATAAAGACCGTGGCAGCCTGTAAGTTTCTTTATATGTATATAAAGAGTCTGCCCTGGTATCTCAGCATCTCTGTTGCAATGCTCATAGGATACAGCATATTCGCGGGATTTTCGATTGCGACTACGATACTGTGGTTACTGCTTTCTTTATGCCTGCCGCTGATACCCATGGTACTTGCTTCTTTCCTGGGCTTTATCATCGCAAAGATAGGTTCGTATTTTAAAAAGACAAATATTGTGCAGACTATACTCACGTTCATTCTTATAATAGCTGCCTTTATGTCACGCTTTGTGATCGAGTCGGTATTTAAGAACGGTCAGGTCAGAGACGTCCTTGAACAGTCGAAAGCAGCTACGGAAGATGCAGCCGCCATATATCTGCCTGCAGACTGGTTTGCAAAGGCAGTAAATGAGCTTTCGGTTACCGCAGCGATGCTCCTTATTATTGTAAGTATCCTTTTGTTCGCTGTTGTTTTTGCCATAGTGGGCAGGTATTACAGAAGCCTTAATTCGGCGCTAAGATCCCATGCGGCATCCGGCGAATATACCATGGGTGCGCAGAAAAAGAGTTCGGTCGTCAACGCTATTGCATTTAAGGAGTTTAGGCGGATGACGGGATCAACGGTATATCTTACAAATGCAGGAGTAGGAGAGATACTGGTCAGCCTGCTGGCGGTACTTTCATTGGTCTTCGGCTTTGACAGGCTGGTGTCGACGGTAACGCAGAATGCTCCGATAGATCCGGCGATATTGCGTCCTGCAATACCTTTTATCATTTACTTCTGTCTGGGTATGATAAGTACCTGTGCATGTTCGCCTTCACTGGAGGGTAAGAATTACTGGATCGTTCAGAGCCTTCCTATATCAAAGAAGACGCTGTATCAGGGAAAGATGCTTTTTAATATGTATCTGACAGTACCTTTTATGGCTTTTGCTACACTGTGTATATGCATATCCGCAAAAGTATCCTTGCCCGATATGTTGTTATACCTTATACTTGGATTTGTGCTCTGCGCACTTTCCACGACCTGGGGCTGCATCTGCGGAATCCGGCATATGAGACTCGATTGGGAGAATGAAGTGGAAGTCGTTAAACAGGGCGCAGGAGTAGGTATATATTTATTCACAAACATGATCACTACAATGGTACTCTGCGTCGGCAGCGTATTTCTGGGCATGCGTATGGATCACAGGATCCTGGCCGGGATAGTAATAGCAGTTATATCGCTGCTTACGGTACTTTGTTATAAACTTGTAATGAGATTGGCAAAATAAGAAAGGAGGGCGAGGTATGATAATACGTATAGATGAATTATCGGATGTTCCGATCTATCAGCAGATAAGGAATCAGATAGTTATGGGAATATCGGACGGTACACTCGCTGCAGGTGAGCAGCTTCCGACAGTGCGCGCCCTTGCTCTTGAAATGGGCATCAATACCATGACGGTGAGCAAAGCATATCAGCAGCTGAAGATGGAAGGTTATATCATGACCGACCGCAAGAACGGAGCCAGAGTCCGCAGTAATATAGAAAAACAGGGAAATATGAGCGAGGGAAACAAGACAGAACTGAAGCGCATAGTGTCCGAAGCAAGACTGTCGGGAGTTCCGAAGCAGGAGATAATAAAACTTGTAGAAAAATTCTACGGAGGTAAGTGATATGGGTTTATTTTTCGGACTGACAATGTTCATATGTATCGAATCGGTTCTTCTGATCTATCTCTTTTATTATCCGAAGAAATGGAAAGAGAAGAAGATAATTCTCGGTGTGAAGAAACGTAAAGAGTTTTCCGAGCCCGGAGTTGAAGAAAAGATAACGGAAATAGTTGAGAAGGCGCATAAACAGGCTGTTTATATTACTGTAGGCTGCAGCCTTATAGCTGTGGCACTGTTATTTCTCAAGGGATTTGCATTGCAGACTTTTATCTGGACATGTTTCATCTTTGCGGCCCTGATCGCTGATATGATGCCGTATCTGATGGGACATAAACAACTGATGGCGCTCAAGAAAGAAATAGGTCTGTCATCGGAAAAGGGAGTCAGCTATGTTGATATTTCCAACGCCGGAAGGATCCATGCATTAAAACCCGTAAGCGTGCTTGTTCCGAATATCGTATGTCTGATGATCGTACTTGTGGCATTCCTGATCGACCTTGGAGTGATTGCAGTACCCGGCTATGAGGCTGCAGGCCTGCTTGCAGCAGTAATGAGCCTGACTTTCTGGCTTGTGGGTATACTCATCACTGTTTTTGCCTTTGTGATGGATAATTTCAGAAGCGAAGTGATAAGCAGCGACAGCGATGTTAATGCGAATTACAACCGTGCGAAGAAGATGAACATGGCAAAGCTTTATGTACTGTTCATCTGGATCAATACGATATATACGGCAGTAAACGAAGCCGGTATGGTTATCGGTTTTACCGATATGTGGCTCATGATATCGATCGTGATATATCTGGTCTTATTGATGGGCGGAATAATAGTATTCGTATATTATGACAGAAAGATAGACGCACTCTATCAGAAGGAAACCGAGATAGTGGAGGACGATGATGAATACTGGATCGGCGGAATGATCTATTACAATCCAAAAGATAAACGCCTGAATGTGGAAAAGCGCATGGGTGTGGGCGGTACCGTAAATATGGCACATCCCGTCGGTAAGCTTGTGAGTGTGGCTCTTGTACTCTGTATCATAGGAACATTCTTGTCTATCGTATGGATAGGCATGGTGGAGGCAACGCCTATAAGACTCAGCAATGAGGACGGTAAAGTGATCTGCCATCAGTTAAGAGATGAATATGTGATTCCCGTTTCTGATATAGAGAGCGCAGAATACGGAGAAGACCTGAAGCCGCTTAAGCTGATGCGGACTTCGGGCGTGGGTATGGATACGCTGCTGAAAGGTAATTTCTCAGCAGAAGGACATGCAGGCTGTAAAGTATTCCTGAATCCCCAGAATAAAGCATATATAAAGATCGTGACAAAGAGCGGACAGATATATTATGTAGGTGGTGTTGACGCAGCGCAGACGAAAGAGGTTTTCAATACTCTGAAATGATACGGAAAGGAAAAGTGTAATGGATGCTTTTGATGAATTGAAAGAGGTGGTACGCAGGCTTCGTGCAGAGGACGGCTGTCCATGGGACAGGGAACAGACCCACGAAAGTCTGAAGCCTGCATGCATAGAAGAGGCTGCTGAAGTGATCTGCGGTATCAATGTATATAACAGGAGTGGTAATGCGGAGAATCTGAAAGAAGAACTTGGAGATCTGCTCCTGCAGATCATGATGCATTCGCAGATTGCAGAGGAAGAAGGCATCTTTACGATAGAAGATGTAATACGCGGTATCAGTGAAAAGATGATCCGCCGTCATCCCCATGTTTTCAGTGATGCAAAAGTAAACAATTCCTCCGAAGTACTTCTGAACTGGGAAGAAATAAAAGCAAGAGAAAAGGAAGGCAAGGAAGACGTAAGTAGCTATCTGTCGGAAGCCTTCGACGAGTCAGTAGAGCTGATCGAAAAAGCGAGGAAGAGGAAATTTCAGAGTAAATAAAAAAAATCTCATAAAGGAGATTCTTTAATGGTAAAGAGTACTGCTGAAGTTAAACTTATGAAAGATGAATACGCAGGCTTTTATTCCTGTGGTCTGACCATGCTCGGAAGCTCTACTATGAGGAGGTTTACGGAGACAGAAAAAACAGAGAATACGCTGATCCTTAAATCTGAAGACGGACTTAAACTGAAAACGGAAACAAGAAAGAGTCCGTATAGTGATTCATATGAGATACAGACAGAATTAATCAATAATTCTGAAGCTGAGATCACAATGGAGATGATCACATCATTCCTGTTTCCCGATATCAAAGCGGATAAGATACACAGGATACTGTCTTTCTGGAGTGCAGAGGGCAGAGTTAAGACCGATGTGCTTGCTGATCTTAATATGGAACACGCCTGGAATAACATGGCTTTCCGTGTGGAGAAATTCGGTAACGTGGGCTCGATGCCGGTGCGTAAGTATTTCCCTTTTGTAGCGTTGGAAGACAGTGAGACTCATACTTTCTTTGCTATACAGTTATATACGCCTGCATCATGGCAGATAGAGCTGACTGTCAGAAAGGGTGATGTGGTGACCCTGTCCGGAGGCATTGCTGACAGGGATTTCGGACAGTGGATGAAAACACTTAAGCCGGGCGAAAGCTTTACAGCGCCTAAAGCTGTGGCTGCCATAGGTGATTCGCTTGAAGATGTATGCGATAAACTTGTAAAAGCGCAGCATCCGGATATCAGTCCCGTTGATGACCGGATGGGTATAGTATTTAATGAGTACTGTACGACCTGGGGTAATCCCGATATAGATAAACTTAAGAAACTCGCTGACAGGATCGCCGGCAAAGGAATACAGTATCTGGTGATGGATTCCGGCTGGTATTCGGATTGCGGATACTGGTGGGAATACAGAGGCGACTGGAGCATAAATAAAAAGCGCTTCCCGAACGGGCTGAAAGAACTGGCAGACTATATACGCGCTAAAGGAATGATCCCCGGCATATGGTTTGAGTTTGAGACCGTAGGTTATAAAGCAAAAGAATTCGAGGACAGTGAGCATCTGATTAAAAAGGACGGAGTGCCCCTGACCATAGGCGGAGCCAGATTCTGGGATATGGAACAAACGTGGGTAAAAGATTACCTGAAAACTTCTGTGACTGACAGATTAAAAGATGACAGCTTCGGATATATAAAAATCGATTATAACGATACACTCGGAATCGGCTGCGACGGAGAGGAAGAACCCGGAGAAAATTTAAGAAGAAAAGTCCTGGCAACGCAGGATTATTTCAGGACACTTAAGAAAGAGATCCCTGAGCTGGTGATAGAAAACTGTTCCAGCGGCGGTCACAGGCTGGAACCTTCCTTTATGGAACTGGCAAGTATGGCCAGCTTTTCCGATGCACATGAGATAGCCTCGCTTCCCATTATCGCAGCAAATGTCCAGCGTGTGATAAGAGCAGAGCAGAGTCAGATCTGGTCTGTCTTAAGAGCAGAGGACAGCGACTCGCGCATATTCTACTCCATGTGTGCGACTTTCCTCGGACGCATGGGCTTATCCGGTGATATATATGATCTGAATGATCATCAGTGGGAACTGGTAGATGATGCTATCGCATTCTATAAGAGAGTAGCGCATATCATTAAAGATGGAAAGACAACTTATATCGGCTGCGATGCAAAGAGCTATAACGAACCCACCGGCTCGCAGCTGGTGATTCGTGAGCTTGGTAATGAAAGTTTACTTGTATTTCATCGTTTTGCAGAATCCTGTTCAATGGATGAATATCTTGATAAACATGCACTTGATCTGGGAGACTATGAGATAAGCATCAGATATGGTAAGGCTGCGGAAGACTTCTCAGCTATGGCGGCAGTGATAACTCGATAACGGTCAATCACAGGGACGGTTCTGTTGTCACTTTGAACAAACTGATAGCAGGAAGTAATTAACCCCTGCGACTTAGTGTAGCACTTAGCAAGAGCGAGCAGCAGATCACCGTCGCAGCAACTCCTCGGAGAGGACGTTGCGAGACGAGGGATCGTTTTGCTGCGAAGCTCGAGCTTACGTGCGGAACGACTAAGCAAGGGGTTAATACTTCCTGCTATCTGTGTGTTGAAAACCAACCGGAGAACCGTCCCGGTGATTGTTATGCGTATTATGTCGAAATGACAAAGGAAAAGAAAATGATTCTTGACATAAAATATTTGATACAATATAATATGGTAAAAGGTATGTGAGCGGAAAGCAGGTATACGTATGGATAAAGAGTTTGATATTCAGGAATATATGACTCGCGGGGTGGAAAGGATAGTTGCGGATGCAATGAGAGCCACTCTTAAGAATCCGCGTGAAAGTGCGTATATGCTCAGGTTTGCTGCGGCAAGCAAAGCTGCATCAAAGAAACGTGCAGCTATGGAGAAAAAGGGAGAGCATATTCCTCCTTTTCTTATAGCAAGCATCACGAGCAGCTGCAATCTGCATTGTGCAGGCTGTTATTCGAGGTGCAATCATGCAACGACAGATGAGGCACCGGTCGCTCAATTATCTGATGCAGAATGGAGCAGGATCTTTGACGAGGCGAATGACCTGGGAGTTAGCTTTATATTACTTGCCGGTGGGGAACCTCTTCTTCGAAGAGGAGTGATCGATGCAGCAGGTGAGCGGCCTGATATTCTTTTCCCGGTGTTTACAAACGGAACATTTATGGGAGATAAATACTTCGAACTGTTTGACAGTTGCAGAAATATCGTTCCCATAATGAGCATAGAAGGCAGTAAGGATATTACCGATCAAAGAAGGGGTGAAGGAGTCTATGATAAACTCATCTCAAACATGGATGAACTAAATAAAAGAGGTCTGATTTTCGGCGCTTCGGTGACAGTGACAACTGATAACTTTAGACAGGTGTCGTCGGAAGAATTTATAGGCATGCTGTCGGAAAAGGGCTGTAAGGCAGTGGTATTTGTAGAGTTTGTTCCCGTAACTGATGAAAGCAGTGAGCTGGCTCCCGGTGACGAAGAAAGAGAGTATTTAAGGACAGAGATCGAAAGACTTCGGACCGAACATCCGGAAATGGTATTTGTTTCATTTCCCGGGGATGAGAAGAGTTCGGGTGGATGTATCGCTGCAGGACGTGGGTTCTTCCATATCAATTCACATGGTGAAGCGGAACCCTGTCCTTTTTCACCATACTCGGATACCAATGTAAGAGATGTATCACTCAGGGAAGCGATGAATTCAAAACTGTTCAGGTACCTGATAGATGAAGAACTGTTAAGTGATGATCATAAAGGAGGATGCGTCCTTTTTGAAAAAAGGGAACAGGTGATGGAAATAAAGGAACGATTGGAGGTATCTTATGAATACCGAGCCTAAAATAAGAAAATGCCTTAGCATTATCCTTAAGCTTGTTACGGTTATTTCTGCTTTAACAGGTACATTTCTCAGCGCATATGCGGGAAGGAATTCCTTCATGGGTGGAAGCAGGGTATTTATGTATTTTACAATTCAGTCGAATATAGCCATTGCGATCATCTGTGCGATCGGTCTTGTGCTGCTCCTCGGACGTAAAGATATAAGAGGAGCAGGGTATGTTATCAAGTTTGTCGGAACCGTATCTATTACCCTTACAGGCGTGGTTTTTGCTGTTCTTCTGGCTCCCCTGCTGGGGACAAATGCCTGGAATATACAGAACACACTTACACATCTTGTAGTACCGGTAGCGGCCATAGCTGATTTCTTTGTGGTGACCGGTGCCGAAGACATAAGGCGCAGGGATGTGATATATGTTATCATTCCGCCTATCCTTTATGCGATATATGCAGGGATCGGTTATGTACAGGGATGGGAATTTGCGACCGGCGTGAATTATCCTTATTTCTTCCTTAACTGGGGAAGCCCGGCGGGCGCATTCGGATTCAGTAAAGAACTCCCGTTCCTTGGAACAGTATGGTGGATAATCCTGTTGTTATTGTTCCTGATCGGAGTAGGGCATTTATATCTTACAATTGTCAAACGAATAAATCACGAAGAGAAAATATCCGTTTGTCGATAATCAATCACCGGGATGGTTTGACAGCATATTCCGATGAATCAGAAGAAATGCTGTCGGAGAGGAAATGGCAGCGTGACAGTTCTCGTGACGATAAAATAAGCAGGCATTGTAAATGATTGCAAGAGATTGGCCCCCCTCATCAGTCAGCCTGCGGCTGACAGCTTCTCCCCGGAGGGGAGAAGCCATAGTTGCAGGTGGTTTTATTCTTCGCGGTGGTCGTAGACGCGCTTGGTCTTTTTTTCGGAACGGGGCAGGGTGCCGACGGGAACGACGGTTACTCTGGGTGTTACGTTTATCTTTGATTTGAAGGCTTCTTTGATCAGCTTGCCTGTCTTCTCGAAGTTAACACGTCCTTCGGCTTCGGCGGTTATAAGGATGACATCCCTGTTTACTTCATCGTCATGGGCAATGTCGATCTGGTATTCGCTGGATACGCCATCAATAGTGCCGAGGAGTTCTTCAACCTGGCTCGGGAACATGTTCACTCCGTGTACTTTGAACATATCGTCGCTTCTGCCGCGGATGATATCCAGTCTCGGGAATCTGGAACCGCAGGGGCATTCGCCGGGAATGATGCGGGAGAGGTCGTGGGTCCTGAAACGGATGAGAGGAGCGCCTTCTTTTACAAGTGTAGTTATGACGATCTCGCCTTCTTCACCGTCTTCGACCGGCTTGCCGGTAACCGGATCAATGATCTCGATATAGATATAATCATCCCAATAATGCATGCCGCTCTGCTTGTCACAGTTGATGCCTATTCCGGGACCGTAGATCTCGGTAAGTCCGTAGATATCGTAGAGTTCTATTCCGAGCTTGTCATGTATGTAAGCTCTCTTCTTTTCGCTCCAGCGTTCGGAACCGATCACACCTTTTTTAAGGAAGATGTCTTTCTTCATATCGCGGCGTTCTATCTCTTCTGCAAGAAGCAGCGCGTAGGAAGATGTGGCGCAGA
Organism: Lachnospiraceae bacterium; assembly: GCA_016281335.1. Classification (GTDB taxonomy): domain Bacteria; phylum Bacillota; class Clostridia; order Lachnospirales; family Lachnospiraceae; genus NK4A136. Next base: position 12,036 of record JAEEIK010000159.1, read on the forward strand.
TAACGGTAGCTTTTAAGTCCACCATCATCTGAAGCTGTTTCTCTGTGTTGCCGGGGCCCATGGGGATCGCCATGGCACCGAGCTTTTCGCAGCCTGCCTGGAAGCCTATGCCTGCAGTCCAGAGGCCGTAGCCCGGAGTGATCTGCAGTCTGTCTTTGTTCGTTATGCCTGCGGTTTCATAGCAGCGTGCAAACATGACGGCCCAGTCATCCACATCCTTAGCGGTGTAAGGTATGATGACGGGTTTTCCCGTGGTTCCCGAAGAAGAGTGTATACGCACGACTTCCTCATCGGGCACAGCCTGGATGCCGAGAGGATAAGCATTTCTCAGATCCTCTTTGCTTGAGAAGGGGATCTTCTCAAAATCTTCCTGTGAGTTTACGCCGGATATGCCGGCATTGCGGTAAACATTTCCGTAATAGCTTTCGGTGTTAAGCAGACGTTTGATCTGTGCGTCCACCTGACTGATCTGGGTGTTATTTAATTTCATGGTATTCCTCCTCATTAAAGATCCCGCGGGGGGATATTAAATACTTGTTCTCCTATCTCGAATCCGGCCAGAAATGCTTTTATATTGGCTTCTCTAAACTTTGCAGGAACTCTTTTTCCGGTTTCTTCAAGCATGGTTTCTTTGCTGATACCGAGTTCTCCGGAACCGCAGGCTACGCCGAGGAGTATGATATTTAGGAATTTCGCGGAGCCGAGTTTCCGGCATTCACGATCGCCGTCTACGAAAACACAGCGAACATTCTTTTTAAGATATTCGATCATTTCGCTTCCGTCATAGCCGGAGCGTGAAAGTGATTCCGTAACCGGTTTTACGGCAGTGGTATTGACTACCGCAAGTCCTTCGGGGGAGAGATAGTTTATATTTCTTACCACCTCCGAAGGCTCAAAACCGAGGATGACATCAGCCTTTCCTAAAGGTATCAGAGGAGAGTAAGCGGTATCCCCTATCCTTACGTGGCTGGTGACGGGACCTCCTCTCTGCGCCATTCCTATGGTTTCCGCTGAATGTACTGTGTTGCCCTCAGTCATTGCGGAAGCAGCTATTATCTTTGATGCCAGTACGGTGCCCTGGCCGCCTACACCTGTGATAAGTATATCCTTAGTCAACGCAGCCACCTCCTATCGCTTCTTTCGGGCAGACCTGCATGCAGAGCGTACAGCCTGTGCAAAGTGAAGCGTCTATCTTTACATTTCCTCCCACATCGTTTAATGCGGGACAACCGGTCTCAAGTATGCACTTCCTGCAGTTTATGCAGGCATCGGTTACCATGCATTTTGTTGAAGACTTCTCTATCGCGATGCAGGGCGACTTGAAGATGATCGCTTTTACGCCAGGCAGATCAGCGCATTCTTTTACGGTATGTATCGCCTTATCAAGATTTAAGGGATCAACTGTTACGACCTTTTTAAGTCCTATTCCCTCAAGTATCTTCGGAATGCTTATGGCTCCCGCATCATGTCCCATCATGTTCTTACCTGTTCCGGGATGAGGCTGATGTCCGGTCATTGCAGTAGTTGAGTTATCAAGTATGCATACGGTGATGTCGGCCTCATTGAATACAGCATTGACAACACCGGTAATGCCCGAAGCAAAGAAGGTGGAATCACCGATAAAGGCAAAGGCTTTTCCTTCTTTATCTATATGTGAGAAGCCCTGGGCCATGGTAACGCCGGCACCCATGCAAAGACAGGTATCCACCATGTCGAGGGGCATTGCATTGCCGAGAGTATAACAGCCTATGTCACCGCAGTAGTAGGTCTTTTTTCCTGCCATGGCTTTCTTCACTGCATAGAAGGAAGCTCTGTGAGGACAGCCTGCGCAGAGCACCGGAGGTCTTGCGGGAAGAGCGGGTATATCCTTTCTCTCCGGAACAAGCTCATCATCGGTGCCAAGGAAACTCTTAAGAATTTTAGAGATACCATCAGCGCTGTTCTCACCCATATGAGGAACATGTGAGGTGAGCTTGCCGAAGACTTTTACTGAAAGTTTGTGCTTTCCTGCAAGCTTCAGCACCTGCTCTTCAAGATAGGGACTAAGTTCTTCGAGGCAGATGAGCTCATCAACGCCATCCAGTTCCTTAAGCATAAAACTTTCCGGAAAGGGAAAAGCAGTAGCGATGCGGATCAGTTTAGTCTCCGGATGATCCTTAAGAAATTCTTTTGCGTACATATAAGAGATGCCGCCTGCAAGTACTGCTTTGGAAGAGGAAGCGCCATCCGAGCTGTTGTATTTATATAAGGAAAAGTCTTCACCGATGTGAACATTTCTGTCTTCGATGATCCCGTGATTTTTATAGGATAAGCGCGGGAATATCACGAAACGTCCCGCATCTTTTTTGAAGCCGTCGAAGACTTTCGGTGTATATGAATCGGCAGCATCTATGGTTGCATAGCCGTGACATACGCGGGTAGTAGGACGGAATATCACCGGTGTTTTATACTTCTCGGAATATGCGAAAGCATCCTGTATCATCTCGAAGGCATCTTCGGGTGAACAGGGATCGAAGACCGGTATCCTTGCAAATTCTGCAAATCTTCTGCTGTCCTGTTCGGTCTGTGAGGATATGGGGCCGGGATCGTCAGCGGAAACTATCACCATGCCTCCTTCAACACCCACATAGGCAAGAGACATCAAAGGGTCGGAAGCTACGTTGAGTCCAACCTGTTTCATCGTGACTAAAGCCCTTGCCCCGGAATAGGCGGCAGCAGCAGCTACTTCAAGGGCTGCCTTTTCATTGACTGACCATTCCAGATGCAGTCCTTCATGGGGGTATTTGGAAATGGTTTCGATGATCTCGGAGGAAGGGGTGCCGGGATATCCGCAGACTACATTGACCCCGGCTTTAAGAGCACCGAGAGCAATGGCTCCGTTGCCCATTACATATTCTTTCATAAATCCTGTTTCTCCTGTTTAATACGAACTTTGCACCACTAAAAAAGATACTTAAATTACGGCCCGATGTCAAGCATATGAGCCATGGCTTTTCTCGGCCGGAAAAATATGATAGAATACTCTCTGTGTCATGAAATCAAGCACGCGGCCTTAAAGGAGGAACATCATGAGTGAATATATTCCCGATACGGGTGTAATGCCGAATGTACCTGTTAATGTAAATACGAGTGAAAAAGGGGGGAAGAACGTTTATGCCAATGTCATCCTTACCCTGATACTTGCATCAGTGATCATCGGGATCATCATATCATGCGTGATGATCGGCCGCATAAGCAAGACCGTGGAGAATACCGACAAACAGCTAAAGAATCTGGATAAGAACGTTTCTTATATGGAAGACAGTCTGAACCATGTATCGAGAACAGTGGATGATATACTTGAACAGGGCTGCAACGGAAGTTCTTCAACTTATGAGCCCGAGCCCTATGAGCCGGATCCCTATGATCCTTATATGATGGAGGATAAGCCGGTTATCTATCTGTACGCAGATCAGGACGGTACGAATGCTCATGTGGAGCTGGAGCTTAAGGATGCCGATATGACTGTGACCTGGCCTGAAGCAGATGAAAACGGAAAGACCTACAGCTGGGATGTGACTGCGGATGAAGACGGCACCATCCGTGATCTTGATGGCAATGAGTATTCCTATCTGTTCTGGGAAGCAAGATCCTATGCCGCACCTTCGTTTGAGAAAGGCTTCTGTGTAGCAGGCAGCGATACCGCAGAGTTTCTTAAGAGCAGCTTAGCCGCCATGGGTCTTAACTCAAAGGAATATAATGAATTCATTACATACTGGCTGCCGAGGATGCAGGGAAATGCCTATAACCTGATAAGCTTTATGGGTATGGATAAGAATGATGACTACAATGAAGCTCATAAGCTGAGCGTTACGGACAGTGAAGGCAGAGCCGCGGATTCTGTGCTCCGCGTATTTATGAACTGGAAAGCCGTTGATGCTCCTGTCGATATAGAAGCGCAGGAATTTGGCGGATTTGAAAGAAAAGGATTTACTGTTGTTGAGTGGGGCGGTTCTGAGATAAAGTAATGCCCTCTGAGGTCTGATCAATGAAACTGATCTTCAGATACATGAGAAAGTATAAGGCTGCCATCTTCCTGGCTGTATTTATCAAACTGCTGGGAACGATGTCAGAACTTACACTTCCGTATATACTTGAATATATGATCGATCACGTAGTCCCCGAAAAAGACTTGAAAATGGTCTGCCTTTGGGGATTACTGATGTTTGTTGCTGCGATACTCTGCAGGCAGTTAAATGTTATGGCTAACAGACGAGCCATAGATAATGCCCACAGGGTCAGTTACAACGTCCGTCAGGATCTGTTCAAAGTCACGGCCAATCTGTCCGGCGACAGTTTTGACGAAGTTGGTCTTCCCAGTCTTATTAGCCGTATGACATCAGACAGCTATAATGTCCAGTCAGCAGTGGCCCAGCTTCAGTCGCTGTGCGTAAGGGCACCTATGATACTGATCGGCGGAGTGATCATGACTCTGGCCATGGATGTGTATCTTGCTATGATACTTGTGATAATGCTTCCGTTTCTGATAACAGTCGTATTTTTTGTATCCTCGAAAGGTATTCCTCTTTACACAGCCGTACAGAAGAAGCTGGACAGTGTTGTGCGCATAATGCGTGAGAATATCACAGGCATCAGAGTAGTCAAAGCTCTCAGCAAGGGAGAGTACGAGAAAAAGCGTTTCGGTCAGGCAAATGAAGAAATGACATCCACGGATATCATGGCCGGCACCGTGATGGCTGTTCCGGGACCTTTCATGCAGCTGTGTCTGAATGTGGGACTGACTCTGGTCGTGATACTCGGAGCAAGACGTGTAAATGAAGGAAACATAGAGCCGGGCGTGATCCTGGCTTTCTTAACTTATTTCAATATGATCACCATGGGTGTCATGGGTCTTAACCGTATCTTCATGAGCCTGTCAAAAGCCAGTGCCAGCGCGGATCGTATCGATCTGGTGATCTCCAAGGGAGAAGAATGGGAAAAGCGAAATGATATAGTTACGACATCATCTGAGGATTTCATCGAGTTTTCATCCGTCAGTTTTTCATATGGCAAGGAGAGCAGAGTCGACGGAGATTTTGTCGGAGGCAAGAGAGAGAAAGCGCTGGATGATATCAGCTTTTCACTGAATAAAGGTCAGAGTCTGGGTATCATCGGACCTACAGGCTGCGGGAAAACCACTGTGATCAATCTGCTCCTCAGATTCTATGATGCCGATGAGGGACGCATCACTATCGGAGGCAGGGATGTCAGGACTTTTGATAAAGATGAGCTGAGGAAGCGCTTCGGTGTGGTATTTCAGAATGATATGGTTTTCATGGATACGATAGGGAACAATATTGACTTCGGAAGAGGCATAAGTGAAAATGATCTGCTCTCTGCTGCAAAGGATGCTCAGGCATATGAATATATAGAAGGCCTTGACAAAGGGCTTGAATACCGTGCCGATATAAAGGGAGCGAATCTCTCGGGAGGTCAGAGACAGAGGCTGCTGGTAGCAAGGGCTCTGGCAGGAAAGCCTGAGATACTGATACTGGATGACAGCTCAAGCGCATTGGATTATAAAACCGATTCGGATATGAGGCACGCGATAAGGGAGAACCATAAAGACAGCACACTGATACTGATAGCCCAGAGAGTCAGCAGTGTGATGAACATGGATAAGATCATGGTAATGGATAACGGAAAGTGCATAGGCATGGGGACGCATCAGGAACTGATGGAGAACTGCAGCGCATACCGTGAGACCTATGAGATGCAGACAAGCTGAGTAAAAGGAAGGAACTGTTCATGCCGGGACCCGGAGACAGAGGCGGAGTAAAACAAAAGCCGAAAAATGCGAAGAAGACTTTCAGACGGCTCCTTAAATATATGATGGAGTACGGCCTGGTTTTCTTTGTTTTGATATTGTTCGCCTTTGCCAGCAATATAGGAAATCTTTTGGGACCGGGCTTTGCGGGAAAGGCCATCAATGAGGCATCTGCAGGCAAGGGCAATGTGGATATGCAGGCTGTGGTCCGCTACGGTCTGCTGATGCTGTTTGCATATGTGGGCAGCAATATATTGTCTTTCCTGGTTAATATCGGCATGATGCGTGTGGGCAGATCGGTTGCGAGAAATCTTCGCAGGGATGTATTTCACAAACTCATGGAACTGCCTGTGGGATATTTCGACAAACACATGGCAGGTGATATCATAAGCCGTGTTTCCTATGATATAGATGTTGTCTGCGTGAGCCTGTCCTCCGATATAGTACAGATACTGACGAGCTTAGTCACCGTAGCCGGAAGCTTTATCATGATGTGCGTGATATCACCGCCGCTGGTGCTCTGCATGGTATTTACGATTCCTGTATCTGTCCTGTTCACCAGATATATGAGTAAGAGGACGAGACCGCTTTACAGTGAGAGAAGCCGTTCCTACGGAGAGATGAACGGTTTTGCGGAGGAGATGTTTACAGGCCAGAAGACCATACTTGCATATGCCCACGAGGATCAGGTATGTGAAGAATTCAGCAGGATAAATAAAAAAGCGGCAGAAGCATACAGGGATGCCGACGGTCTGGGACTGACTATGGGACCTACCATAGGAATGATCAGTAACTTCGGCCTGTCTGCCATAGGTCTCGGAGGCGCGATACTTTATATGTACGGGATCGTAGGACTGGGACAGATATCAAGTTTCATCCTTTACAGCCGTAAATTCAGCGGTCCGATAAATGAAATCTCAAATATCATAAACGAGATATTCAGCGCGCTGGCAGCAGCTGAGAGAGTTTTCCAGCTTCTTGATGAGGATGAAGAAGTAAAAGATATCGAAGCTGCGGCAGAGCTTAAGAATGCTAAGGGACAGGTAGAAGTGGAAAGACTGGAATTCGGTTATCTTCCCGAGAAGACCATACTCCACGACTTTAATATGAAAGCTTATCCCGGTGAGACCGTGGCTATAGTCGGGCATACCGGCGCAGGCAAGACCACCATGGTAAATCTGCTGATGCGTTTCTATGATCAGTGGAAAGGAAAGATATGCGTGGACGGAAGGGAAAACCGTGAGTATACGATGGAGAGTCTTCGCAAGAGTTATTCAATGGTGCTGCAGGATACCTGGGTGTTCAACGGAACGATATTTGACAATATAGCCTACGGAAAAGAAAATGCCACTCATGAAGAAGTGGCTGAAGCAGCGAAAGCAGCGCATATACATAATTACATAATGCGTCTTCCCGGCGGATATAATACCGTGATAAGCGAGGATGGAGGAAACATCAGTAAAGGCCAGAAGCAGTTGATCACGATAGCAAGAGCAATGCTTTATGATACGGGGATGCTCATACTTGATGAGGCTACCAGCAATGTTGATACCGCTACGGAGCGCAGGGTGCAGGATGCGATGAAGAAGCTGATGAAGGGAAAGACCTGCTTTATAATTGCTCATCGCTTGTCGACTATAAGAAATGCCGACAATATTCTTGTTATGGAACATGGTGACGTCATAGAGCAGGGAAACCATGATGAATTGATGGATCGCAAGGGCGCATATTACAAGCTGTACAGAAGTCAGTTTGAATAATCTGGCACCTGGATCAAGTGGGCATAAATGGGTGCAAAGGGGTTAAGGTCAAATGGGCATACGATCGAAGATCGTATGGACGATGTTGCACAATAAATCGCTCCGGCAAGCATGCTTGCCAGGACGATTTTTGTGCAACATCTGCAAGCTGCGAAGCTGCTTGATCCCATTTGACCTCTCTTAATCTACATACTCCCCATTCCAATAATACTCCGAGCACACATTTCCGCTTTTGGCATCCATTTCTACCACACTGTATTCATTAAGCGTGAAGCTGTAAATAAGCCTGTTTTTTTGTGTATCATATTCCAGCCTGTAAGTACCGTAAATGTCATCGTCATCGTCTATGTCCATGGAAGCCTTGTTGTTCAGGGCGAGACTGACAACATCAGGTATCAGCTGCTTCGGATCCAGCAGACCTGAAGTGTCAAGGTTCTGTATCGGTGGGATGTCACTGCAGCAGTAAATGTTCGGGCTGCCGGATCCGTCAGCATCTGAGGTATAGTACACGTTGGGTATAACTGCTCCGTTAAGGTATTGCTGTGCATTGATTTTCAGTTTTCCCGTTATTGTACTTTTAATCCATCCGATCACTAGTATGTCTTCCGTAAGCGAAAAATCTGCTTTTTCAAGATAGTCCGTTAATTCAGCTTCATCACTTCGGGAAAGCTTCCTGTCTTTAAAAACGTTATCCGTATAATAGATATGATTTCCGAGGTGACCGACGTTTTCGGGTACTATATCTCCCTCTTCGTCCTTTGAGAATAATCCGGTGAACTTATCTTTGATAGCTGAAGCATCAAAAGCTGCAGATGAAGAACTGCCCGATGAGTTAAAGATCCTGAAACCCGCTATAACAAGGATCGTAATTGATGACAGTATGAATAATACCGCAACCAGGATGATGAGCACTTTCTTTTTCATGTAGTAAACCTCCGAAATATAAACTCATAAACTATATACGTTTGAGAATTGATCATTTATGGGATGTTTTAATATTTCGGATGTATTCCGCCGGCGGTGATCATAATGATGATAAAAATAAGTGTTGAAAAGACAGTGCCTACAAGCCGTACTATCTTAACAGTATTATTTTTGACGCCGAAGATCACAAGCGCGCTGCTGATAATGCTGACAGCTGCGCTGATGACAAGCAGATAAAAAAGAAAATGTTTATCTGCAACTTCAAGTCTGTCCATAGGACTGCGCTGCCATACCTGCTCATCTCCGTCAGGCATCATGGCACGGTCGGTATACAGATCGATGTTCATGATGATAAAGTATATAATATTGACTGCTATGGAAAATATGCTGATTATCATTTGTATGCTCCTGTTCTGAATATTTCGGTTCTAGACGATCTCGCGATCCATTGTCAGATGTACTATCCTTCCGCACTCGCATTGTGCCGAAGAGCCGCGGCTTACAGTTAAAACTCTGTGACATATGGGGCAGCTTACTTCAATGCTTTCTTCGGGTGCGGTAACCGGAGCCAGACCTGTATCGGTTTTTTTGTAAGGGACGGGATAAAGTGTTACTACAGACTCTGTTTCGGATAAAAGAGTATCTTCGTCATTGATCCTGTAAATGTCCGGTGTATCGGATATGATGCAGAGCTCACCGAGGTATTCGGCTATCTTTATGGTATCATTTTCTTTAAACGGAATGACTTTGCGCTGATTCGGGGCAGAAACGCCGGTATCTATCCATTCTTCTCTTATGCGGCCGGCACTGTCAAAAAAACGCACTCTGGCAGAGAAAGTCATCCAGCCTGAACTCCTGCCGGGGAGGGTGCCGTATAATATCTGCATTATTTTTGCCGGATAACGGGTTCCGTTATTCTCTATCCCTATCTGTTTCTTAATCAGCCTGATCTGTTTTATAAGAAGTGAAATACCTATAGCCCAGAATATAAGGCCGAAGGTTAAGCCGAACGCAGGAGCGATAAGAGTAAAGATCAGCATAAAGCCGAGCCATATTATCGGTCTTATCAGTCTGCTGAAATATTTCTTCATTTTTATCTCCTTTAAGCAGGGTTTTCCTGATTATAACATAACAGCAGCTGGGATGGGAAAAGAAAATATAGTATGATACAATAAGGGACGTCGAATCTAAGATATGTGTGACAAAACCGGGAGTAAACGATATGGAAAAGATCAGCAGGTATCTGCTTTTGTTCATGGCGGCTTCATTCATAGGCTGGCTTTATGAGATAGCCTGCATGAAGCTGATATTCGGCATATATGCGGACAGAGGAGTGCTCCATCTTCCCCTGTGTCCGATATACGGCTTTGGCCTGTTGATACTGATGGCATTATTTGGAAAAGTAAAGAGTACATTTCTGTTGTTTGCAGGCAGCACGCTGCTTACAACAGGAATAGAACTGTCTGTTTCTTATATCATGGAATATGTCTTTCATACAAGCCTTTGGAGCTATGAAGGCTGGCCGTTAAATTTTCAGAACAGGATATCACTGATCAGCAGCTGCATCTTCGGACTTATGGCACTGTTAAATCTTAAAGTGATAAAGCCCGCGGCGGAAAAACTCTATGATTCACGATATAAAAAAGCTGCTACGATACTTGTATGCGTGATATCCTGCGTCTGCATCATCTGGGAACTGCAGTTCCTGTGAGCCCTTTAAGGCACTACAGGTTCATTGTCTGCATTATACATCTGCTCTGCTATGGCTTGAATATCAAAACCATCGAGATCTGCAGCTGAAACCGACAGTGAATATGCAATGCCGATCTCGATATCATACCAGGTTATCAGATCTACCGTGTTGTTATCATCGATATAACGATAGGTTTTGCCCTGCATGTGTCCCTCACCCCAATTGGCAAGTGTGCAGTCATCAGTAACATTCCAGTCATAATACAGACCATGGATCTCATCCGTTTCGGCAGCGCCGCATTGTGCTCTGGCACAGAATTCATTACCGTCAAGTGTAAAGGAAAGCTGAAAAAGAATACCCTTACCTTCGGTTTGATCTTCCATCTTGCTCCATTTTATATTGGAGGCACCAACAGGCGCTTTGAACAAACGGGGACAAACTGAGGCAGCTTCTTCTTCAGTGCAGTCGCTCCAGGGATTTGGCATACCCACAGGCTCTTCGGGAGCTGTTTCAACGACTGATGTTTCTTCGAAGGATGCATCGTTATCCTGAGTGTTTTCGCTAACTGCTTCTTTACCGCAGCCTACGATCAGTATAAATAATGATACAAGTACTAAGCTAAAGTATTTGCGTGTTTTAAGCTTTTTCATAAATCAATTCCTCCGTAAAATGCTATATATTGACACTCGATGCATATATTAGCACATAAGGAGATTTTATACAAATTCATTTAACAGTTTTATTTCAATACATCTTTTTTTACCACATATGAGAAGGAAAAATGGAAAAAATGTGTAAAATCATGTAGATTGTATATGTGTTATGTGAGATTTTTAAACTGTCGGATTAAGGACGCTGTGCGGACAGTTCGATATAATATATAATATACAGTAAATCAGCTTACAAGGAATACTCCATAAGATGGAGTGTAGAAATGTACAGGAGAGGAGACAGACAGTAATGAAGTACTATGCGATCAGTGATATACACGCTTGTCTGCAGGAGCTGGAAGCCGTGATGAAGAAAGTGGATCTGTCGGACGGGAATAGGATCGTGTTCTGTGGGGATTATATAGATTACGGGAACGATTCCTGCCGGGTACTTGAGTATATCCATGGTCTGCAGCAGAAATACGGTGATAAGACCGTTATTGTGCTGAAAGGAAACCATGAGGTGAGTTTCCTTGAGTGGATCGATTCGTATAGCAAAAGTAATACTGTTAAAATGCCGGAATTTCTTCCTTCGGGTACATGGTTCATTGAGGATGCCGAGGACGGCTTTAAAACCTATAGAACATTTGTAACAGATAAAGATTTAATGGCGATAAAGACAATTGCAAAACACAAGTCGGCCTATGAGATCAACCGGCTTGCAGTTACGAAACTGCTTGAACATAATGCGGATATTATCAGCTGGATGCGTACGATGAAACTGTTTCATGAGACCGATGATGTTATCTATGTACATGCAGGTGTGGATGAAGAGGCCGGAGCTGAATGGAAATACGGAACGGAAGAGAGCATATTCACTCAGAAGTATCCCGCAGATACAGGTGCGTTTATAAAAACAATAGTTGCAGGACATATCGGCAGCGGTACAGTCTGTGGGAAAAAGGAATACCATGATGTATATCATGACGGTGAAAGCCATTATTATATTGACGGATCCGTGTATGATGGCGGACAGCTGAATCTTCTGGTGTATGACGATAAGAAAAAGATATTCGCTTCTTTGATATGAGCAAAATGATCCTGAAAAAGATATAGTGTACTTATGTGCAAAATGAGCTATGATATATGTTATGAGGAATGTACATTTACAGAGCATGGTCTTCGATGAAGGCTCATTCTATTCCGTAAGACTTGAGCATTATTATCCGGAAAATGAAATAGAGAGATATGTAGAACCGGCCGGTTTTAGGGAAGTACGTGATGAAATGGTACACCATGTGGGAAATATAACCGAAGGAATAAATGTGGGAAAAGAATTACTCAGAAATATATAGGAGCGATTATTTATCTGGATAAACAACGAGGTAAATATGAAGATAGAGCATATTGCTATGTATGTGTATGATCTTGAAGGTACCAGGGATTTCTTTGTGAAGTATCTTGGCGGTACATCCAATGCCGGCTATCATAATGAATCAACAGGATTCAGATCTTACTTTATAAGCTTTGACGATGGCGCACGACTTGAGATTATGAGCAAGTCCTCTATGGAGGATTCCATAAAGACGATCAATCGTACCGGATACATCCACATTGCGTTTTCCGTGGGTAGTGCCGATGAGGTTAATCGTCTGACAAGGATATTGCGAGACGAAGGTTATGAAGTGATTAGCGGTCCCCGCGTAACGGGTGACGGATACTATGAAAGTTGTGTTGTCGGAATAGAGGGCAATCAGATAGAGATCACAGTTTGAAATTCAGTTTTATAGACAAGGAGTTGAGATTCAAGCAATAATTGACCTCGTGGATAGAGAAAAAGGAGTTCGCGCCATTGTTGGGGAATTTGCTAAGGATAACGCTTTCAGATGAGGGAATCAGCTTGTAAACGCATATGGCGGGGAAACAGAATGAATGATATTTACTATCATGCGTCTCCAATAGCAGGACTGATCCGGTTGGAACCCAGAATAATTATGCAGGGATACCGGTTTTCAATATGATGGTACGTGGCATAAATGGGGACCTTACGGCTTTGACAAGGATGGTCGTATTCGGTTGGAAGAGTATTATCAGGATGCATTGGAAAGCACATACAGTGGAGTTTCAGGATACATATACAGTGTTGATAACATCATTGATTCCGGATATGAACTGAATATTCCGGACGCTGCAACAAGCAGTGTGGCGGTATCCGTTAGCGGAACAGAATATGTACCGGATGCTTATGAGGCTATGCTTGAAGCAGAAAAGAGTGGTCTTATCTGCATTACGAGTCAGTAGACCATCCGGAATACAGGTATTTCCTGCACAGTAAATTCACGGAGATTATTACGGTATGAATATCCTGTTTGTATGCAGTCAGAATAAAAGAAGAAGCCTTACGGCAGAGAAAATTATAGACGGATATAACGGTAACAAGGTCCGCTCAGAGCATCTCCGCAGACTTAAAGAAAACTATTCCGATGAGATGACAGATCGTGTTTTTTGAATGGGGAATAATAATTTCATGGAAAAAATAAATGATTCAATAATCATAAAATCAGCTGAAACCGATGAGGAATTGTGCGGGAGGGGATATGTACACTGTACTGCATGGAAGGAATCTTACAGAGGCATTGTATGTGACAGATATCTTGATACGATGACCATAGAGGCTACAACAGCACGTGCCAGGAATTTCCCGGAAAATACTATTGTAGCTA
>JAEEIK010000029.1 GCA_016281335.1 Lachnospiraceae bacterium
CTCGATTTTTCATTGATAGGAATTCTTTCAAAACTGTCCGGTATACTTGCGGAGCATAAGATAGGAATCTTTGCAGTATCTACATACAACACAGATTATATTCTTGTGAAAGAAAACAATTATGATAGAGCACTGACTATATTAGCTTCTGAAGGATATACAGTGATATAAATCAAGTTTGTCGGCTTGCTGTGATAGTACGTTTTATTGATGCAGAAGAAATGAAGGATTTTGTTACTATTAGTATACAGAGGGACGTGAAGGATGGGAGAACTGATGGATTACAATGAGTATAAGGTGGCACCGGAAGAATTGGAGTTCAGGCGTGCTGACGCCGATGAGCAGCGCGTGCTTCGCATGATCAACGAGAGGGATAAGGCAGCGCTGGCCGTTCTTGCAGTTATGGGGGCAATCATGGGGATTGTTGCGGCGGTAATCCTTTTTAAGTATACCGGGATCATTGGCGGGATCGTGGCGCTCGCATTAGTCGCCGCATTATTTGCATTGGCGTTCTGGTACGCCTTAACCATTTTGCCGAGAAAAGGATATCATGATTTTGAGATCGTACGCATGCAGGTTGTTAAGACCTACTATCATTCCGGTGAACTCAGGGAGGTGGATCTTTGGGCAGAGGAACAGCAGAAGTGCGTCCATTACGTGATTGGCCGAAGTGGAAAGCGTATTCATCAGGACGTACAGGGCTATTTTGTTCGAGCCATTACCGAGGGACGAAAGGATTACTTGTTTGTTACGGATCACGAATACAAGATCATGAAGATGAATGCTGACAATCGCAGATGAGAGGCTCTGTATGGAAAAGAATAATAAAACCGTAATCGGTTCAATACTGATCATCATTGCGGGATGCTTCTGGGGAAGCATGGGTATTTTTGTAAGAAGATTGGGAACATATGGCTTCAGTTCAATACAGATCGTTTCGATACGTGTGACGCTGGCCGCTATGATCTTTGCATTGGTGCTGTATATAAAGGATCGTAAGGGGTTTAGGATTTCATTGAGGGATATAACTTTGTTTCTTGGACTTGGTTTTGGAAGTATCCTGTTCTTTACGATATGTTATTTTACCGCCATTACGATGATGTCACTTTCAACTGCGGCAATCCTGCTTTATACATCACCGATATGGATCATGCTCATGTCGGTTCTGTTCTTTCATGAAAAGCTGAACAGAGAGAAGCTTATAGCTCTTGTTCTTGCGTTTGCGGGATGTGTACTTGTGTCCGGGATATCCGGTGAGGGAATGACACCGGCAGGACTGGCTGTGGGACTCGGTTCCGGGATCGGATACGGATTATACAGCATTTTGGGCACAATAGCATTGCGAAGATACTCTACCTATACAGTTACGGCTTATACATTCATTTTTGCCGCTGTTGGTTCCTGGTTCATATGTCGTCCTTCAGATATGTTTTATAAGTTTTCAAACGCAAAAGATTCAGTATTCCTGATATTTTTTTGCTTCCTTACTGCTTTGATCACTGCCGTGATACCGTTTCTGACATATACACTGGGACTCGAACACGTGGAAGCAAGCAAAGCGGGGATCATTGCTACCATAGAGCCGATGGTAGCGACATTGGTCGGAATAATAGTGTTTTCGGAACCGTTAACACTTATGTCTGGATCCGGAATCTTTTTGATCTTAACTGCAGTGATCATTCTGAATTTAAAGAGGGAAAAGCAGAAAGGGGCTTAGTCAGAATTGTAATGAAAAGAGAGTAAATCACAGCGTGAAAATGAGTGTGAAAGAAAGGATATACAAAGTGGAAACAAAAAAAGAAAAACGTAGCCTCTGGCATTCGGACAGGATCAAAGAAGGTGTGTTCCGGGTCGGGAAGGAGCAGGCATGAAAACCTTTTTCGGAACACTTCTGCACCGGCTCTATACATCCAATATAGAACATCTCATATGGTTCGGCACGGTTGTTGTTATCATGATAATACTTGCGGTACTTCACCACAGGTGGAAGGGCAACGACAAAAAGATACATTTGTGGCGCATGCTTTGTATACTGCCGGCTATCATTGCCGTGGTACATGCGTTTATCTATCTTAGAGGGTTCCCGGATTTTATTTTCGGATATTTTCCGCTGTATGGCATCGCACTTTTTGCGTTGCTGCCGATCCCCTTTGCCAAACGGAAGAATGGTTATAGGATCACTGCTGTGGTTGTCGGACTTGTGACCTGCGGGTTCACTTTTTATTTTCTTGGCATGTCACCGTTTTATTTCAATCATTCACGGGAAAGCTATACAGAGTCCTTCCATTCTCTGGTGAAGGATATGAACAGGAACTATATTCTTAAAGAGTGGAAGGAAGTTGATTTTGCTGCACTTGAAGAAAAATATATGCCAATGGTGCGTGAAGCCGAGCAGGAACAGGATGAGGATAAATTTGCAGATGCAATAATGATGTTCTGCTGCGAACTGCACGACGGTCATGTCCATGTAATAACAGATGATAAAGACAGGATAGGCTGCGCTTCATACACCTCGTCATATAAGCCCTGTGAATACGGACTTGCAATGGTTCAGCTTGATAACGGTAATGTGATAGCTGTATGTACGACTGATGAGGTACATGAGGTGGGTATAGAGGACGGCACCGTCATAACCAAATGGAATGGCAAAGATATATTACAGGCACTTAAAGAAGATGTTCCTGATCTTGGCATGCCTGTCAAGGCAAATGCTGACCGTGTTGCAGCAATGGTGCTTTCGGGAATCGGCGAAGAGACTATTGATGTGTCGTTTATTGATAAAAGCGGCATGGAGCAGACGGTAACACTCACCGATCTGGGTTTGCCGCATACGCAGCTGGAAGCCTTCAGAGCTTACAGACATTTTGAAAAACTCGGTGAGGAAGATGAATTTCAGTCTTTGGCTGATGAGAATTTCAGCACAAAGATGCTGGACGACAAATGCGCTTATCTCAGGTTATGCGTAGAATCATCGGACAACGGGTTTTATGATATCTTTGTGGGATACATGACAGGCAATCATGCAAATGCAAGGGAAATGTTCCGTGAAAAACTTCGTGACCTCAAGGCTCAGGGAATGGAATATCTTATTATAGATCTGCGGAATAATGATGGGGGCTATGACGAGATCGCAAATGCGCTCTGTGACCTGTTTGCGACAGAGGATATGGATCATTATGCGGTAGGTGCGCGCAAGAACGGAAGCTACAAGAGGACTGCGATACATGGCATACGCGGTGATGGTGAGTTTGCCGGGATGAAAGTGGTTGCTCTTACGAATTACGGTTGTCTGAGTGCGGGAGACGGTGCATCGCTGTATCTGTCGAATCTTCCGAATGTGACGCTGGCGGGACTGACAGATCCGTACGGATGCAATCAGGAAACAGGCGGAGTCAGCGTTCTTTCCGGAGGACACGTCTATGTGGGCTTTCCTGTCGGTCTCGTACTTGACGGAAACGGTGATCCCAATATAGATACCCGGGCAGACCGCATCAGCCGCAATCCTGTTGAGGAACGTATACCCCTCAACTATGATGCGGCGATGAAGATATTCCGTGATAAGGAAGACTATGAACTTGAATGGGCGGTTCAGTATCTGGAAAATGCTTATGCTTATGATAATTGGATCGATTCCGTTACGGATGAGCAGGGGGTATATATCGGACAGGATAAGGAAGTAGTCGGATATTATAAGCGCATCGGTATTGCCAAAGTCGGTGGGACGTATGAAGAAATGCTGGAATTGCGCGATATAGAAAAACGGGGATATCTTGTTGCTGCTGATGATGGTACAGCATACTTTGAGCTTGACGGAGAGAAAACAGAATACGTTTTTGACAGTGGGAATTTTTATCTGAGTAAAGATACGGACAGGGCCAATGGATTCCGCTATACCTGTATAAACGGAAGGCTCATAATTGATGACGGAACATTTATAACACAGTATCTAAGGCTTACGGATGAAGAGCTTGCATCCTATATAGGCAGAAATTGAAGTTTGAGGAATAACAATGTCAGATGAAGAACTGCAGAGCAAAAAGCATATACGGGTTTCCGAAAATGAAACGCTTTCCTGGGATTACCTCTTATGGGTAAGAAATCATCCGATCGTATGGAAAGTACCTACGTATATTCTTTATGGTGAAAAAGATCATCTGCAATCATTAGAGACCATTACGACGTTCTCGAAATCAGTCGATGCCGATCTGACCGTTATGCCAAATGGGGAGCATTGGTTTCATACGGATGAACAAATTGAATTCAGACTGAATTGGATCAGGAAGTATTGCAAGGAGTCGTAACATATGATAAGCTACGTTGAACACATAACGCCTGAAGAGTATATGGATCTGCGAAAAAAGATGGGCTGGACAGAATTCCCTCTAGAAGAGGCGAAAGACTGTATTGATAATGCCTATATGGTCCTGTGTGTCAGAGATGATGATAAGGCTGTAGGAGTTGCAAGGCTTATCTGGGATGGGGGCTATATAGCTTTTCTGTCGGATGTCATAGTTGATGATAAGTATCAGGGACAGGGCATAGGAACGAAACTCGTGGAGGCCTGCATTCAAAGGTTGAAGAGTGATTTGAAACCCGGATATAAGGTAAAGATGAACCTTAATGCGGCTAAAGGCAAAGAGTCATTTTATGAAAGATTCGGATTCAGAGAGCGCCCGAATGATGATGCCGGCGCCGGAATGGATCAATGGTTTATAGCTGAGCAGGAGTGATTTTCATGATATATTTTGACCATTTACCCTTAGACAGGGAAATACTGGATGCACTGAGAGAGTTATCGATCAATTATGTATTTCAGCCGATATTCCAGGCGGATGCCAAGACGGTCTATGCCTGGGAAGCGCTGATGCGCCCCACCGGCATGACAGTGACGGAACTGATCGAAAAGTATACGGAAAGTGATAAGCTGCATGTTATTGAGGTGGCTACATTCTTTGGAGCTATGCAGGCATATTTCCTCAGAGGATATGATCAGAGAGTATCAATCAATTCGTTTCCGTCCGAGTGTATAAGGCAGGAAGAAGCAGATGCGTTTCTGGAATATTTCGGAGAAGAGATCCGAGGAAGGATGATCATAGAGAATCTTGAATATCCGTATTTTTCTCCTGAACACTGGAAGGAGAAGAACAGATCCGTAAGATTTATGGATAATCTTCTCGCCGTAGATGATTTCGGAAGCGGGATAAATGATCTGAAACTGGTTGAGCTCATGTCACCTCATATCGTTAAGCTGGACAGGAGCCTGATATCCGATATCGACAAGATCCCGGAGAAGCTTTCGACAGCAAAAGAGCTTATACTTAAGTTCCATTCCAAAGGGATGCTGGTGGTTGCCGAAGGAGTTGAGCGGAAAGAGGAGTTTGACTGCCTTATCGGGCTTGGAGCGGATCTGTTCCAGGGATATTATCTGGCCCGTCCGGAGTGAAATTCAGCCCTTATCTATGAGCTGTTGCAGTTCCAGAGCAACAGCGTTGATCGTATCTATGTCTATGCGTTCCACTTTTCGGATCGGATAAAGCGGATGCTTTCTTTTAAATGAGGGGGCGTTTGCTTTGCTGTCACACATCACAAAGCCGTTAGGGCAGGCCTCTATGGCGCCGTTCGGATCATAAGCACCGTCCACATAAGTCGTGATGCTTTCCTTCTCCGAAAGGATCAGATAATAAGGCTTAACAAGGCCCAGGCAGTGACATTTCCTTTTGACCGCAACACTTTCACCGACTCCGATGATGGCATAGATCTGCGTATCGACACAGAGAAGCTTGCATTCTATGTAAGTGTCCGCATTGTATGGAAAGAGAGCTTTGGAAGGCTCCTTTTTTTTGTGCAGACTGTATCTTGCAAAGGGGGCATAGCGGAGTTTCTCACCATCCCCCGGACAGACAAGGATCGCATTGTAGATATATGCAGGCCATATCTTTTCGGTCGGATGTCTCCAGAATTTTGTCTGTTTAAATGAATCATCAAAACGTGATCTTCTGAGGGGCATCATGATGGCTTTGGTATAAAAGTATTCTTCGTTATTCTCATCTCTGATACCCTGATATTTCTCATTCATGGTATTCATGAGTTCATAACCGCCGTTCTCTTCGGTGAGACCCCGCTCATCAAGGATGGCGATAAAGTCCCGGGGACTCATGGCATAGTCTTTGTCTTCCTCATCTTCGATCATGGCGGAGTTTTGAGCCTGATCATCTTCTGCAGATAGAGTCAAACGTGATAGCTTCTCATCGCTGTCGTGCTTTACCTCGGAATGTCTGAATGCGGCTTCTATTTTCCTGTGGAATAATACATATGCCCAGACTCCGATATAAAGAAGGTAAATAAGAATGGGAAGCCTGATAAGACAATTGGTGAATAAGCGCTTCCAGACGGGTTCAATGCACAGGAGTTCTTCATGGAAATCCGAGATGAGCTTTAATGCTCTGCCGACAAAAAGAAAGGCGCCGGCTGCTATAACGGCAAAGATACGGACGGCGGTGCAGATCACCATAAAGCCGATGGCATCCCAGCCCTCTATGTGATCCGCAATAATGATCGTCAGTATGGACGCAAGGAAAGAAGCGGCGAATACGCAGAGTACGCCGAGCCATTCACTTCCGATATTTTGCCAGAGCAGTTCATATCCTTCCAGCATATCATTACCTCTCTCTGATCATATTTTAAAGATAAGCGGCCCGGGCGTCAAACGGATATACATGATCCCAGGTGCTGTGCTATACTATGGGAAGTTGCCGGAGTTGTTAATAAGCGGGAGGACTGATGGAGTGAGCGCTGTTCAGGATAACAAAGAAAAAGTGATAAAAGCTTTCCGGGAAGAGATAAAAACTGCTTATGAACCGGGAGCAAAGGTAATGAGCGCGGACCGGGAACTCAGATACTGTCTGGAGCTGCAGCGGGACCGGCTTGTGAACAGACGTCTTAGCTGTAAAGAGGAGATGAACCACAGAGGCCAGTTTCCGGGAGGGCTTAACAATGTGCGCTCCTGGAAGGACGGTCACTATGAGACAAGCTGGGCCGTTGATTTCATAGACCATAACAAAACATATCAGAGAGACGGGATGATAACGTACAGAAAAAGTGAGAAGCAGTCAATGTACGAGACCGTCGTAGATGTGCGGGACGGAGAGGATGTCAGTCAGGATACCTACTGTTGCCCCAATTGCGGAGCTGTATCAACGATAGCTGTGCTGCAGGAGGGCTGTCCCTATTGCAGGACTTCCTTTAAGATGAGTGAACTGTTCCCCAAGATCAGCAATTACTTCTTTGTATACGATATAAGCGGCAAGGCAGACAATCTGGGGAAGACAGTATTAAAGTACGGCTGTTATCTTCTGCCTGTCAATCTCGCATTATTCCTGGGGATCAGTTATTTTCAACAGGGGATCACACCCGTTGATTATCTCACTGAGCCGGGGATGCTGATCAGGCTGCTGCTGGGCATGGCCATACTCACGCCGGTATTGGGCTTTTTCGGCTGGATCTATTCCGTTATCTTTGATTTCATCAGGCTGGCTAAAAAGGATCTGCCGGTGCTGTTCTCCACCGCCGGTTCACGCGGGAAGTTCGCCTATAAAATGGCAAAGCTATGTCCGGAGTTCACCTTTGAATATTTCACTTCGAGAATGACCTCGCTTTTTAAGATAGTTGTCTTTTCGGATCACGATGAGGAGCTGCCTTTTTATCGGGGACCTGAGCTCGGAAGCATCTTCGATGATGTGGTGGATGTGGCCTTCCGCGGCAGCATGGGCTGCAAGAGAATAAAAGAGAAAGACAATATGGTCTATGTCACGGCGGATATATATGTTGAGACCGCCCATGACCTGGGCAGGCGCATAAAGCTGAAGACCGAGACCTACAGGATCACTGCGGGAAGAAGGACCGATATACCATTCTCCACAAACTTCTCGATCACAAAGATACAGTGCAGAAACTGCGGCGGCAGCTTCAATATCTTTAAATCAAAGAAGTGTCCCTTCTGCAGCTCGGAATATCAGGCTGAATATGACGACTGGGCGATCTATGACATACATAAGATATGAGAGATGAATTATGAGCAGTGAGCATAAGATACCGGATCCAAACAGAGAGTGGGTAAGAGCGAAGGAGCAGCTGGTGAATGCGATCGTTGCACTCGGTTTTCCAAAGGAATTGGGAGAGCAGGTGGCAAAGATGTTGGGGAGCCCAAAGGCGATGGACAGGATGCGGGCATATCTGTTCAATGTAAAACCCCGAAGTGCCGAAGTACTTGTGGATGAAGCCCTTGCCATATGTTCCGATATCGACAGATGGCGGGACAAGAAAGCCGCGGAGGAAGCGAACGCGAGGTATAATGAGATACTGTATTACGGCTTGGGAACGGAGGAGGACGAATAATGATCAAAGCAATAAAAGCGGATATCACAAAAATAGATTATGTGGATGCCATTGTTAATGCGGCGAATAATACGCTGTTAGGCGGAGGCGGCGTGGATGGCGCGATACACAGGGCCGCGGGACTGGAACTGTATAATGAGTGTCTGACACTTAACGGCTGTCCTACGGGACAGGCCAAGATCACCAAGGGATATAAGCTGCCCTGTAAATATGTGATACATACCGTGGGCCCCAGGTGGAACGGCGGGAATAAAGGAGAGCCGGAATTGCTGGCATCCTGTTATGAGAGTTCGCTGAGTCTGGCTGTTGACAATGGTATACGCAAGATAGCCTTTCCTTCCATATCTACGGGAATATACGGTTATCCGGTGGAACAGGCAGCTGAGGTAGCGGTACGGACGGTGAAGGAGTTTCTCAAGGCTAATCCCAAAAAGATCGCTGAAGTATACTGGGCCTGCTTTGATGACAGGACACTGAAAGCATATGAGAAAGAGATAGGGTAAAAGGGGGAAAACTTATGCTGGAAATACTGGATAGAATGGACAGCGTAATGTATTATCCGGTGCTGATCATAGTCATGTCACTGGCGGGATTGTATTTTACGGTACTGACAAAGGGAGTACAGCTAAGGCTGTTTCCGGAGTCGGTGCGTCTGCTGACCGAACCGCCTGAAGATAAAAAGAATGTTTCGTCCCTGCAGGCAATGCTGGTGTCCACGGCCTCGCGGGTGGGAACA
>JAEEIK010000030.1 GCA_016281335.1 Lachnospiraceae bacterium
ATCATAATTCCCTGCGGTATCCATCTCTGTAATGTTCCAGCTGATAACGCCGGTGACAGCGTTTATTGAAGGACTCTCGTTTACCTGCGTAGGAGGCCCATCGTTCTGTGCATCCTCAACTACCACTTCTTCGTCTTCGAAAACATTATCAACAGCAGCGGCATTTTCTGTCTCTGCTTCAGCAATCTCTATAGTAGTATTGTCTTCTATGACTACTTCCTCTTCTGTTACGTCTTCGGATGCTTCAACAACGGCTTCCTGAACCGCATCATCCTCATACGCATTAACGGCAAGGGGCATACCGCCGAACTCGCCGACTACCATGACTACACTCATAAGCCATGATAAAAGCCTCTTTGCTCCTACATTCTTCATAGAGCATTTACCTCCTTGTAAAATTTACCAAAAAAACATAGTTACTCCACTAACAATATCGTTAATATTATACTAAAAAACGGGGTAGTTCGTCAATTACAAGATATTGACCGTATTTTTAGCTATATTGTAGGTAACATAATACAAAAAAGGGCAGATTCGCCGATCTGCCCTTTTCCCATATTGTCACATTGTTTATTCCGCCCGGCCATCGTATTTTTCTTCAAACTCTTCAATACTGCTGACCTTGGCCGCAAGTTTAAGAAGGTATCTAAAACGATCCTCTTCCGTTTCCGCTCCCAAACGATTCCGTAACTCTTCTGATAACATTCCCACATCTTCAAGAAGTTCCATAATATCAGTAAGCCGGGTTGCTTTTGTTACCTCTTTTGTTACTTCTTTTGTTACTTCTTTTGTTACTTCTTCCCGTTCTTCTGCCCGTTCACAGTCAATCAGATATCCTAAAGTCATATACTCTCCCTTCAGCAGTGCATTCTGCTTTATATCCTCTTTGCCCCGGTAACATACCCGGTACAAATCTTTCAGCAGTCACAGATACCCTGTCAATCTTTCTTTGAAGCAAAACCGATAGAATTATGCGGAAAGCCGGTTCAGCCTTTTCAGGATCCGTTGCCACTGCATTTATCATAAAATTATCAATAAGACTCAAGTCCTCGTATTTTTTTCGTGTCATAATAATCCTCCTCTGATCATAAAAACAGTTTTCACATAATAATTGATATAAAACTGAACTAAAGAAAAACAGATCAACTATAAATTCGATCATCAGAATCCGACACATTGAATATGCCGGTTAAGGAATCTACGAAAAAAATAAGATGTGACTAATATACCACCTGACCATGGCATTTTCAAGAATGGATATATATCATCGATAAATTCAGCCCGACGGGAGGTATTTAAGCTCTGCGACTTAGCGAAGCACTTAGCGAGAACGAGCAGCAGCTCTGCTTCGAGAAACTCTTCGCGAAGCGAAGACGGTTTCGAGATGCAGAGCGATCTTGCTGCGATGTTCGAGCTTAGTAGCGGAGCGACTTAGCAGAGCTTAATACTTCCCGTCGGGCGATGTTTACCGTAACCTACCGTCCGAGAAACTTGGTTTAACATTCAATAACGATCAGCGGTACCAGCATTTCGTCTTCGGTCAGGCCGGCATGAACGCTGATGAACTTTTCTGCTTCTTCTTTGGTGTTGAAGATGGTGAGATCGCCGACTGCGATGGCCAGATAGTCCCCGAGCATGGAACGGAAGCAGGAATGCTCGCTTCCTGTGCCGAAAAGCTGTTTGGCGATGACTTCTTCTTTGGTCATCAGGATAAAGTCTTTGCCGAATAAGAGTGTGAATTCTTCTTCGAACTGCTTTTCCTTTCCTTTTTTGACAAAGAGATTCAACGCACGCGGTTCTATGGAAGGCAGTCTTACGAGACAATCCATGATCGTCGGATAATCGGTGATGCAGACTCCCCTTGAATTGATATGTCCGTGATCTGCGGTAACGATCACCAGCGAATCCGTAAGCTCGGAACATAAAGCCTGCACCTTATCCTGCAGGACAGCGATCACCTGCCTGGCTGCAATGCTTGTGCAGCCGTTCATATGCATGGTGGTGTCAGGATCATCCCAGTATGCATAGATGTATTTTTCATCCTTATCATCACGACAGATATCCGCGATGCGGTCGCAGATCTTCTCAAAACTGTCCGGATGCGGATCCAGGAAAGGCGCTACCACATGGGCTTTGCGGCCTGCTTTTACAAAGCGGTCATAGACACTTTCGTAGCCGGTATATCTGTATGGTACATTATAATCCGCAGCCTGTCTGTCCGTTCCCTGTTCCACGTTGAAGAAGACCGTGATATTCTTGTCTACCTGCGGATAGTAGCAGTCCCAGCCGAGCCAGGAATGCTCGCAGGGCTGCAGGCCGCTTAAAACGGAAGTGGTCGCGGCTACTGTCGTAGGCGGAAATACAGAACTTATACTTCCGGCATGGTGGGTTCTGAAGAAACCGTCATCCTCCAGATTCTTTTCCAGAATACTGACGCCCATCCCGTCCAGAAGTATCACTATGATATTCCTGTAGTCTTTCTCCAGATATGAATCCAGCAGGGGAAGTGTATCCCCTGCCGGTGTTATGCCGAATTTCTTCATTATCGAATTCGGCAGATTTGATATACAGTTTTTATAATCCGGCCAAATTGTTTTCATTTATGCCTTCAGATCTGCTGCATCAGCGTTGAGTGATTCAACCATGTTATTGATGCCGTCCACGATGCTCTGGTTCTGAACACTGGTATCATGAGTTTCGGAAGCATGTGCCGTCACTTCTTCGGTGATGGCCGATATGGTCTGTATGCTGTCAACGATCTCTCTGTTTGCGGATGCAAGGCTGGTCACGACTGCAGCCAGATCATCGGAATGCTTCTCTATTACTTTCACATTTTCGGAGATAGTCACAAAGCTCTCGGCTGTCTGCTCTGCGCAGCGACTCTCCTCAGCGCCGGTCTTGATCAGACGCTGTATGGTATCCACCATCGTATCAAGCTGTGAGGTGATGTTCTCTATAAGTGATACTATGTTTCCTGTAGCTTCGGTGGTCTGTGTTGCAAGTCCCGATATCTCACTTGCAACTACCGCAAATCCTCGTCCCGCATCACCGGCTCTGGCTGCTTCTATTGAAGCATTAAGTGAAAGCAGGCTGGTCTCGGAAGCAACGTCCGTAATGATATCGGTGATCGTATTCATCTTGGAAGTAGTCTCTTTGAATACCGCAAGAGCAGCGGCAACATCCTTGCCTGCCTGATCCACTTCATCGGTAAGGGCGTTCATTTCCTTTATGTGCTTGGTACCTTCGGTTACTGCTTCACCTGTATTCTTGATATTATCATTGATAACGGCTGCTGCCTTTTCAACATCACTTACATGTGTCTGTATCTCTTCGGTCTTTAAGAGCTGACGCTGTACGGCATCGGAGGATTCGGCCGTTCCGCTTGATACTTCTTCCATAGAATCAACGGTCCTGTCAACTGAGTCCTTAAGTGTTATCATCTCTCTGCTGACATTCTCTATAGTCTCGCTCATGCGGCCCGATACTTCCAGTATCCTGTTGGTCAGAGCCTGGGTCTTCCTCTCCTCCAGCTCTTTCCCGGCCATACGTATCTCTTCAAACTGAACATTGACCTTTGATACCATCATCAGGAATATAACTATGACAAGCATCAGAAGGACCTGTATCTCCAGAGTAGCAAGGATCGCATGCGCGTCCTCAGCCTGCACCACCTTTATGACTGCATAGATGACATTCTCGATAACTATCACCCAGCCAAAAGCAGCTGTAAGGGCTCTGGAATTATAAACGGTAGCCGCAACCAGTATCGTCAGCGCATAGGTGAATACCAGATCGTTCTGCGCGGTAAAGAGTACAAAGGTGTAAAGTATTCCGAATCCCACAACTATAATGTATCTTACAGCCTGGGCTTCTTTATTGCCGGCTCTTACCACCCAGCCAATGATCACGGGTATCATTGCCAGCACTACGGTCAGGAGAACATAGCCTACTGTCCTTGCTCCCTTGAACACTTCCAGTATGTAAGCCAGACTTATGATCAGATCGATAGTTGTAAGACAGATCATACCCGTCTTGTTGGCTATCGCTGTCTCGGACATTCCCGCCAGCTCCTCAAGTTCCCTAAGATCCATCACTTTTTCTGTCTCTCTTGCCATTTACGCCACCTCCGTTGTTTTATTTTACCGCATATTCCGTTGCTTATATCAGTTATGGTAGAGCTTCTTGGTCTGATAATTCGGCTCACAGGTCAGGTTCACTCCCAGCTTTCTGAAGGTCTTGGTATCCACAGATGAAAGGATGACACTGCTGTGTACCTCGGTTCCTTTAAGATTGTTCAGCTGCTCAAGAGCTTTGGCAGCTTTCTCATCGCTGGCTGCGCATACCGAAAGAGCTACAAGTATCTCATCCGTATGAAGTCTCGGATTGTGATTGCCCAGATGTTTTACTTTCAGGGACTGTATGGGTTCTATTATCTCCGGTGATAACAGATCGATCTCATCGGGTATATCCGCAAGGGTTTTAAGCGCATTCAGAAGCATTGCCGATGAAGCGCCCAGCAGCTCGCTGGTACGTCCCGTGATGATGCGCCCGTCGTTAAGCTGTATTGCAGCTGCCGGGCCTCCGGTCATTTCAGCCTTTAATAATGCTGCGCCTACCACAGGCCTGTTCTCCGAAGTTACTCCTGCCTGCTTCATCAGAAGCTCCAGCTTGATCACTTCATCATCACTGCTCTTGCCCTGTCTGCGCTGGCAAAGCGCGGAATAATATCTTCTGATTATCTCCTGCTTTGAAGCATCACTGCAGGCTTCATCATCCACTATGCCAAAGCCTGCCATGTTAACGCCCATATCCGTCGGTGATTTGTAAGGTGATTCACCCATGATGGTTTCAAACATCGCATTCAGCACCGGGAACACTTCTATATCACGGTTGTAATTCACCGTGGTCTCTCCGTAAGCTTCCAAATGGAAGGGATCGATCATGTTCACATCATTAAGATCAGCCGTAGCTGCTTCGTAAGCCAGATTCACCGGATGTTTGAGAGGCAGGTTCCAGATCGGGAAAGTCTCGTACTTTGCGTATCCGGCTTTCACGCCTCTCTTATATTCATGGTAGAGCTGGGACAGACAGGTAGCCATCTTGCCCGAACCGGGTCCCGGCGCCGTTACCACTACCAGTGATCTGCTGGTTTCAATATACTCGTTCTTGCCGAAGCCCTCGTCGCTTACTATGAACTGTATGTTCGCGGGATATCCGCTTATGCTGTAATGCTTATACACCTTAATGCCCAGGGTCTCCAGCTTCTTCTTATATGTAACTGCCGCAGGCTGCTCCGCATACTGTGTCAGCACCACGCTGCCCACATACAGCCCGTATTCACGGAAAGCATCAATGAGTCTTAACACATCCACATCATAAGTGATGCCCAGATCGCCTCTGACCTTGTTCTTCTCTATATCAGCGGAATTGATGGCTATGACTATCTCGGCGTCATCCTTCAGATTCTTCAGCATCCTTATCTTCGAATCCGGCTGAAATCCCGGCAGTACCCTTGATGCGTGGAAATCATCAAACAGCTTCCCGCCGAATTCCATATACAGCTTGCCGCCGAAGGCTTTGATCCTTTCCTGTATTTTTTCCGATTGCAGTGTTAAATACTTTTCGTTGTCAAATCCTGTTTTCATAGCTTTTTCCTTGAATTCCTGTTTACTCTGGGCATCAGCCCCTGTATGCACTTCGTTATCTTTTCTGCTGCCTGTTTGTGACATGCCCTTCCCGGATGCTGCCTTGCTCCGACGGTTTTGTCATTTACCGGATCCAAAGGAAGATATATGATCCTCTCGTCATCCGTGACTTTGATGAAATCGTCTATACCGGCTCTTATCACCGGCTCCATAGCATTACCGAGCATTCCGTATGCCCATATGATCCATGCGTCCACATTGCATTTCCTCAGTGTACGCAGAAAATCCTTTATCGCTCTCTGCAGCTTATACAGATCATCGGGATCGTAATCGGTTCCGGGATAGAATATACCGTTACTGAATACATCCCCTCTCATATGCTGCTTGAATTCCTCTCCTGTCACCGGATCGAAATGCGGTGAATTGTGGAAAGCTCCGTCATCATTGGTCGCCAGGTTCACGACCACCACATCCGGCCTCCAGGCCTTGAAATTATTCGGTTCGTAAAAACCTAAAGGCTTAAATGTTTCCTCAGGCATAACCGAACATATCTCTTTATAATGCAGGGGTATGGAACAGTTCGGATCGTTGTCCCAGGAACTGCGAATGCCCCAGCCGCTCTGGGATATCACGCGGTAGTCCGCATCCAGAGCCTTTGCTGCCAGATAAGGATAGGAATTGCTGTGCCCGAAGAACATGGATATCCACTCTTCCTCTTCCTGCGCTCCTATCGCTCCCTCTCCGGAAGTGATGGAATCGCCGACAAATTCTATCCTCAATTTTTTTGGTTTAACGGGAAGTATCTCTCCGTCCAGACATACCGAATAGAATTTCAGACAATGCAGTTTATCCGAATTCATGGCCTGCACTTCTTTTATGATACGCACCGTAGTAGGTTTGGAGGCCATCTTATTTCTGAATATGCACAGCCAGCCTCTTTCCTTCGGTGCCATCTGACGTGATATCAGACGTCCGTTTATCTCTATCAGTATCCAGTTTTCGAAAAACTCATAGGGGGCTTCCATATCTATGTACAGTTCGCTGCAGCGCACTGTCATCTCTATGAAGGAACCTGTCCACAGAAGCATAACGGGATCTCTCGAAGCAACAGTTCTGCCGTGAACCTGTATCTTCGCCTCATCGGCTATCCTTACAGTCTTAAGATCCATGCGGTAACCCCCTTCCCCATATATCTGAATATTTTAACACTTTATTAGTAGTTTGTCATCCGTAATACTCTGTGTTATAGTATGGTCCATGGAAACAAACGAAGAAAACAGCGCCTTTAACCGGGCTCTTCACAATTTCACCTTTGATATCGCGGCCAGGGGAGGCATACGCCACCTTTATAATCTCGGACTCACGGCTTCCGAGATACAGAAGGAGCTTGACTATCCTCTGCCTCTGGAACGCATAGAAGCTGAAATCCGGGCTTACGAAGCAGAATCTTAGAAGCCTATATTGCTGACATATCCTATAGCGATATGGCCCGTGACTATGGCCTTAAAATCCGTATCATCCTCGGCTTCTTCGTTGTAATTTCCCTTTACCATGAGACGCATTCCGCTGTTCTCTATCTTCTCAAGCTCCAGATATACATCATGGAAGAAGCTTCCCATCGACACCTTGCAGTCCCTGATGATCCCTTTGAAATCCTTAAGAGCGCAGCGCGGGAAGTTTACGTTGATGATGTTCATCGGCGGCCACTCCGCATCTATATATTCTTCAAGGATCTGCTCCAGATAGGCATCGGTCACTTCATGACAGTCCCCCGCATCTTCCGAAAGAGCTATGGATCTGACCCCTTGGAAAGCCCCCTCGAATGCTGCTCCGGCGGTAGCCGAGTACTGCAGGTCCGTTGCACAGTTATATCCGTAATTGATCCCTGACAGGACCACATCCGGCTTTTCGGGCATCACGGCCAGACAGCCGACTCTTATACAGTCTGCGGGAGTACCCGTGCAGCTGAAAGCTTTTACTCCTTCTACGGGGAAAGCATAAGGAAAAACATCCAGATGATGTCTTAAGCTGATGCTGTGTGAGGCTGCGCTCCTTTCATGATCCGGAGCGACTATCCACACTTCGCCGAACTTTATCGCTGCTTCCGCAAGTCTTACGAGTCCTGCGGAGGTAATGCCGTCATCGTTTGTTATCAGTATCTTTCTCATATCAGCTTCCTGATGTGCAGTATATTTTTTCCGTCCTTATATTCATAGTCGATGTCATCCATGCTCTCTTTTACCATGAATATGCCGAGTCCGCCGATCTGCCTTTCGTCAGCGCCCAGCGTTACATCGGGATCTTCCTTGGCCAGAGGATCATAGGGCACACCTTCATCTATGAAAGTAATGGATATGGCAGGAGGCTCCTTTTCCACTTCCACTCTGACCGTTGCGGGACCTTCATCCGGATTGTAAGCGTAATTTGCTATGTTCACAAAGAGTTCTTCCACAGCTATCTCTATCTGAGTCTGTACTTTCATTGAACAGTTCAGCTGTTCCAGCTCACCGGTAACGAACTCCATTACCTCGTCAACATTATCGAGATTGGCTAATATATTCAGCTCTTTCATCTCTTACTCCTTTCCCGGTCCCATATATTTAAATCCCAGCATCGTCAGATCATCAAACTGATCAGCCTCTCCTACAAAGGTTTCCACGTCTTTCTTCATCACATCGAGTATCTCTCTCGGATCAGCATCCGGATGTTTATTAAGGGATACCAGCATCCTGTCGGTACCGAAGAGTTCCTCCTCAATATTCGTGGCTTCGGGTACACCGTCGGTATAGACAAAGAGGCTGTCTCCAGGATGCAGCTCGAATTCATGCTCTGGGAATTTCAGTCCTTCCATGACTGCCACTGCAGGCGCATGATTATATACTATCATCTCGTATTCTCCGCCTGCCCTGCGCAGCACCGGATGTTCATGGCCTGCATTTGCGACTATTCCTTTTCCTGTGGATAACTGAAGTATAGCAAACCATACCGTAACAAACAACTGCTCTTCATTACCTTCGCATAGCTGCTCGTTAGCGTACTCAAGCACCTCCGAAGGAGAACCTCCGAGAAGGGCCCTGTTCTTTATCAGCGTTTTAGCTATGACCATGAAGAGCGAGGCCGGTATTCCCTTTCCGGATACGTCCGCTATAACCAGACCTATATGATCCTCATCTATCAGGAAGAAATCATAGAAATCTCCTCCCACATCCTTTGCGGGATCCATAACCGCATACAGATCAAATTCTTTTCTGTCGGGGAAAGCCGGAAAATCATTCGGCAGCATATCCGCCTGTATATTCGCGGCTACATTGAGTTCCGCAACTATCGTCTGCTTCTCTTCTTCGACTCTTCTCGCCTCAGCGGTATACTTGATCGAGGAGAATATCTGGATATACTCAACTATGAAGATCATGCAGATCGTCACATACAGAGGCAGGAAGTAGGGACTGGTAGGAAGTATGCCTGTTTCGTTAGTGATCGCATTTATCACATAGAAACAGATGATGTTCACCACCGGCGCTACCAGGTTTTTCTTAAGCAGGCCCTTGGCCTCCGACATTCTCCTGATTATGTTCTTCCTCAGGAAGATGATAAAGAGCACCGCTATCACTGCAAGCGTTACAGCCTTGATAACGATATAAAGCAGTATATTTCCTACGGTATAAGGCCCTATCGCCGGATCTTCGGAGAAGAGTTCAAGCTGCGCGCCGAGTACCGAATCCAGCGAGCCGCAGATCATAAAGCTTGCCGCGCTGGCCAGAAGGGCAAACATCAGACAGGTAAAGAGCTTATTCTCCTCATCATCGGAATACATGAAGAACAGCGCCTGGGTTATCAACAGCGGCTGTACCAGCGCCGTAGTGATATCGATCCTCAGATTGATATAGTAAGTCAGAAATACTACAGCGAAATCAATGATAGCCGCAACTACCCAGCCGGCCACCAGACTCATGGTATTCTTCTTTGGCTTCAGCACCACTGCCGATGCCACCGCTACAAATATGAATGATAAGAATCCCGCCAAAGACCATAACAGTACAATTTGCAGATTCATTTCCTTCCTCCTTTTAACAGCTGTCTGTCAAAAATCCCGAATTCATGCAGTACCTGCAGACATTTCTGCAGATAGGCATTGCTTATCTCTCCCCATTCAAGACCAAGCTCTTTCATCATCGCTTCGGTAAAGCTGTTGTCTGCTCCGGTGAATTTATACTTGAGCTCCGGTGTCTCAAATATTATGCCTTCCACCAGTTCCCTTAATTCATCATCATCTCTGAGCAGCTCTATGTTCTCTTCAAATACATCTTCCGGTACCACCGTTATCCTGTATCCCATTCTCTCTATCGAATCAAACAGTTTTCTCATAGGTATCTCTTTCGAAGGAGACACATGGAATACAGTATGCTTTCTGTCGGTCATTGCCAGTTTTTCTATCATGCGGGCCACTTCATCCACCGGCGAGAAATCCACCTTTGAAAAATATACGCTCTCAGGTACCAATCCTATTTTAACATAAGATGACAGTCTTCTGGTAAATCCGTTGGTTTTTATGTTCAGCTGGAATTCCCCGTCGGAAAGTCTTCCCTGCAGATTGCCTATGCGCATGATCTTCACGTCACAGCGGTCTTCCGTCATTGCTCTCAGAGCTTCATATTCCGCAAGATACTTTGTGAGTATATACTGGTTGTGTATCTTCTGGTCTATGAAGAGCCTGTTTTCCGTAAGAGTCAGCGGCTTCTTTCCTCTTTCATACAGGCCGCCCACACTTATCGTGGATACCTGTACAAAAAGGGCGTTATTCTTCTCGCACAGCTTAAGCAGGTTCTTGACGCCTTCCGTATTGATGCGTTCCAGTTTATCGCCGTAAGCAAAATGGGCCACATTGGCTGCACAGTTTATTATGGTGTCAAAGTGTACTCCCGGGTCTTTATCAAAGACGGATTTCCGTTCGATATCACCCGTCAGGGAGAATACCCTTTCGCCTATCATTTTAACATAATCCGAGCTTTCAAAATAGTTCAGTATTCCTTTCATGCGTTTATCCGGATCAAGTTTTTCCGTAGGACGTATCAGACAGTATACCTTATCATAATCCTCGGGATTCTTAAGTATCTCTATCAGCATGTGCAGCCCTAAAAAGCCCGTAGCTCCTGTCAGCAGTACATTGCCGAGCCTTCTCTTTTTTTCTGCCGTCAAATCCTCTATAGTATTGGTCTTCAGCAGTTCATCGATGTTTCCGTAATATGGTCTTTTAAGTCTGTCATCATCCGCTTCTATGACAACGCTGGCTTTCTGCCTGTACAGATACTGCGCAAGTCCTTCCGGAGCCGGATATCTGAACAGATCCGCAAAACCAAGCTTAACTCCTTCTATCCTGCCGTTTATCCGTGATATTATTTCAGCTACATGAAGTGAATCCCCGCCGATTTCGAAAAAGTTGTCGGATATTCCCACACGCTTCAGTTTAAGTACTTTAGCATATTCCTCACAGATGATGCGCTGATACTCATTCTCGGGAGCCCGGTATTCGAGCTTCAGTTCAACCGGTATATCCCTCAGGGCATTTGCATCTATCTTTCCGCCGGGCGTTAAAGGTATAGTATCAATCTGTTTCAGCACTTCCGGAACCATATAGCTGGTCAGGTGATCTTTAAGGTAATTCTTAAGCTCTGCCTCATCCACATTCATTCCGGCTTTGACCGTATAGAAACCGATCAGGCTGTCGCGGCCGTTTATCTTTCTTACATGGACAAAAGCCGCTCCCACGCCTTCATAGCCAAGCATCCTGTTCTCTATCTCGGAGAGCTCTATCCTTAATCCTCTTATCTTTACCTGCTGGTCGTTCCTGCCACGGTATTCTATCCTTCCGTCAGGCATGAATCTTCCTACATCTCCGGTAAGGTACAGCCTTCTTCCCTGCAAAATACGGAACTTCTTTTCCGTTTCTTCTTTTAGGTTGTGATAACCTATACCGAGTCCTTTGCCGTATATGCATATCTCACCGGCAGCGCCGAAGGGTAAGAGTCTTCCTTTTCCGTCAAGTATCATGATGCCGGTATTTGCTATGGGTCGTCCTATCGAGACGTCATCTCCCTCTTCGGTAATGGTAGCCCCTATCGTAGTCTCGGTAGGTCCGTAACCGTTAAAGATCAGTACATCATAATTATCCTTGAGTTCCTGTACAAGTCTGCCGGGCAGCACTTCACCTGCCGACAGTATGGCATCCGCCTGTTTCATCGCAGCCGAAAACTCGCTGTCCTTCAGATAGGCACTGAGTCTTGACGGCGTACAGTGTATTAGGTTGGCTCCGTGTCTTGTCATCAGATCAGCCAGGGCTTTAGGATCTGCCAGAGCCTTCTCCGGAGCCATCTCCACGAAGCAGCCGTTAAACAGCGGCACAAAGAATTCAAACAATGATATGTCAAAACATACGGAACCTATGGCAACCAGGCCTTTCCCGTTCTTTACCACTTCCCTGTTAAAGGGATTGTTATCGGGATCGGTGATGTTGACTATGCCCCTGTGGGAGAGCATCACTCCCTTGGGATTGCCTGTAGTTCCCGAAGTATAGATGCTGTAGGCTGACTGATCCGGAGATATCTTAAGACCGGGATCGCGTTCATCGGGATACTCGGTTAGTTCATTTGCATCGATATGTTCGAAACCGTCATCCTCCAGCGTTTCTTTGCATACGATCATGTATTTCGCGCCGCTGTCTCCCAGTATATACTCTATACGTCTCCTGGGATATGCGGGATCGACAGGTATGAAAGCTGCGCCGCTCTTAAGTATGCCGAGTACCACAGGAAGCAGACGCTGATCTCTTTTTAACTTGTACAGCACAGATTCTCCCTGTCCTATGCCTTTTGCAATAAGCGCATTTGCGATACGGTTTGACAATCTGTCCAGTTCATTAAATGTATAAGAATATTTACCCGCATAATATGCCGGCCTGTCGGCATATTTTTCCGCAGCCTTTCTGAAAACATCCGGGATCGAAGCATCGTCGTCGATGTCGATATGCTTTCCCTGCATGCTCAGAAGCTTTGACTTCTCCTTCTCTCCGACTATGGCCATATCGCAGGGAAGGATGTTTCCTTCAACAGCCTGTTCGATCAGCTTTACTATTGCTTCATGAAAATACTCAGTTTTCTCTTCATCTATGATGCCGACTCTGCTGTCATAGATCAGATTGATGTGATCCGGCATTCTCTGTACTGCCATGGTAACATGGTTGTTCATGCCGCCGCTCATGCTTTCCTTCAGCTCAAAAGCATGATCGCTCTTCAGTACACCGCCGTGTATGCAGTTGAGCACGTATTCGCCCAGCCTGCCGTTCATGATGCCTGTTTTATGCAGATCATTCATGATATTTCTGATACCGTAGGCCTTGTGCTTTGATGCAAGTCTCGCCTGATCGGTACACTTTCTGCACAGATCAAAAAAACTGTCTTCTTCGGCGATGCTTACTCTTACAGGCACTACCAGTGTCCTGCAGCTCATCTCAGACAGTTCCTTTTTATTATCTCTGTTAAGACGCGGCATCAGAAATACCGCATCTTTTTTCTGTGTTGCCCTTGCGATCCATAATACAAGAGCAGCTCCGAAAAATCCGGAATCCTTTATCCCGTTTGCTTTCTCGTAATCGTTGATCTTACGGTACAGCTCATCATCAAGTCTGTATATGGAACGTATCCTGTCGCAGCCCTCAGGTTCTCCGTCCATTACCGCTGCTTCCGAAGCGCAGCCATCAAAATAACGCAGCCAGAAACTCCTGTCCTCCTCTGCGTTATCATCTTCCGTCTCATCCTCACCGCAATATGCGGCGTCTATATCCTCCGGCCACTCTCTGCCGTCCAGCTCACAGAGTATCAGCTGTGCCAGCTGCATTGCAGTAAAACCGTCAAGTAATACATGATGCACCAGAAAGAACACACAGCAGCCTTCTTTGCCGTAAGAAAAAACCTCAGCCCTGTATCTGCCCGGGTCCAGTGCCTCTGCAGTCCTTCGTTCCCAGAGTTCATCAGC
The DNA here is from genome assembly GCA_016281335.1 of Lachnospiraceae bacterium. Taxonomy (GTDB): domain Bacteria; phylum Bacillota; class Clostridia; order Lachnospirales; family Lachnospiraceae; genus NK4A136. The sequence goes on from JAEEIK010000030.1 coordinate 13,674, forward strand.
CTCAGCCTTATCCTGAAGCTCAGCTCTCTCTACCTCACAGACCGGCGCGCCCGTATCCTCAAGATAAGCATCATCCTCTTCCTCTGCATAGTCCATATGCAGAAGAACGGTTTTTTCGCAGACAGTTTTTACTGCTCTTTCCAGTTCATCGGCAAGGGGTTCCGAAAAATCCAGCCTGAAACCGACAGTGTTTATGGCGCTGCCGGGAAAGGCCATGTCGTTCATCATCATGGCCTGCCGTGATCTGTTCAGCCTGAACCTTTCACCCTTCACCGTGTAACCATCCCGATCATTCTATAGTAAATACCTGTCCGAAACCTGACATATCAAAGATACCCATTATCTCATCACTGACATTCTTTATTGTCATGTGTCCGTCCTGCTTTGCCATGGTCTTGTGAGCGGCAAACATTACTCTTAAACCGGCCGAAGAAATATACTTAAGGTCTTTGAAATCGAATACGAGTTCCTTTACCTCATCAAGGCTAACCTTAAGTTCGGCCTCAAGCTCCGGTGATGTATTGGTATCGAGGCTGTCTTCCAGAGCCATTACCAGTGTCGATCCATCTTTCTTCTTCGTGATCTTCATATTAATACCCCCTTATAATAAATGCCCTCTCAGTTCCTCTGCGCTCTTGCTGCTTAAATAAGCAGGCGCTATATCAAACACGGTCTTGCAGCCGCTTACACCTTCTTTTGAGAGTTTATATGCTGCTCTTGCATATGCAGTCAGCACCGATCCGGTAAACTCGGGATTGGAATCAAGAGTCAGTTTATACTCTATGATATGCTTGTGTTCCTTCTCAAGTCCTGTCACACCGCTCCTGATCACAAAGCCTCCGTGAGGCAGACCGCCATGATTTGCTTTCAGTTCTTCTTCACTGATAAAATTAACAGTCGTATCGTAATCCGCAAAATAATTGGGCATTTCCTTGATCTCTTTTTCAATGCGGGCTTTGTCGGCTCCTTCTTCAGCAACCACGAAGCACTCTCTCGTGTGCATCTGTCTTGCTGTGAACTCGGGAGTCTCACCGTTTCTAACCCTGTCAACAGATTCCTGTACGGGCACGGTATACTGTCTTGCATCTTTAACTCCCTCAATGCGTCTGATGGCATCGGAATGCCCCTGGCTTACGCCCCTGCCCCAGTAGGTATAATGCTTGCCTTCGGGAAGCACTGCATCACTTACCATACGCAGCAGAGAGAACATTCCCGGATCCCAGCCTACCGAGATCACTGCTACTTTGCCGCCTTTTTTTGCTGCCGCATCAACATTTGCAAAATGCTCGCCTATGCGTGCATGTGTATCAAAGCTGTCCACTACATTGAAGTATTCCGCATACTTCGGAGTCTGCACCGGCAGATCGGTGGCGCTGCCGCCGCCCAGTACCAGCACGTCTATCTTATCTTTCCAGTTTAAGAGCTCACTCTCGTTTAATACGGGAACTCCCTCTGTTTTGATCTTTACGCCTACGGGATCTCTTCTGGTAAATACCGCTGCAAGTTCCATATCGGGATTCTGTCTGATTGCTGCTTCCACACCTCTCGACAGATTACCGTAACCCATGATTCCTATTTTAATGCTCATTGTTTTAACCCTCCACTTTCGGCAGCTTTGCTATTGAAGCTGCTATATCTTCATCCGTAGGGATGTAGTCACTCATTTCTCCGTTGTGGAACTTCTCGTATGCAACCAGATCAAAGTAACCTGTTCCGGTAAGACCGAAAAGTATGGTCTTTTCTTCTCCTGTTTCCTTGCACTTAAGCGCTTCATCGATGGCAGCGCGTATAGCATGTGAGCTCTCGGGCGCGGGCAGTATGCCCTCTACTCTTGCAAACTGCTCTGCAGCTTCGAATACCGAAGTCTGCTCTACGCTTCTTGCTTCCATCAATCCGTCGTGATAGAGCTGTGAGAGGGTTGAGCTCATGCCGTGGAAACGTAAGCCTCCCGCATGGTTGGGCGAAGGCATGAAGCTGCTGCCTAAGGTATACATCTTGGCAAGAGGACAGATCATACCTGTATCGCAGAAATCGTATGCAAAGGTTCCGCGTGTAAAGCTGGGACAGGATGCCGGCTCTATTGCTATAATTCGGTAATCTGCCTCACCTCTTAATTTCTCTCCCATGAAAGGAGCTATCAGTCCGCCTAAGTTGGATCCGCCGCCTGCACAGCCTATGATGATGTCAGGCTTTACACCGTATTTATCAAGTGCGGCCTTTGCTTCCAGACCTATCACCGACTGATGGAGCAGCACCTGGTTCAGCACGCTTCCGAGCACATATCTGTAGCCTTCGCTCTTGGTTGCCACTTCCACGGCTTCGGAGATGGCGCAGCCTAAGCTTCCTCCGGTTCCGGGGAATTCAGAGAGTATCTTCCTTCCGACTTCGGTAGTCTCCGAAGGAGAAGGTACGACCGACGCGCCGTAAGTTCGCATCACTTCACGTCTGAAAGGCTTCTGCTCATAGGAAACCTTGACCATATATACCTTGCAGTCCAGATCAAAATAGGAACATGCCATGGAGAGCGCCGTTCCCCACTGGCCTGCGCCGGTCTCGGTGGTAACGCCCTTAAGTCCCTGCTTCTTGGCATAATATGCCTGGGCTATGGCAGAATTCAATTTGTGGCTTCCGCTGGTATTGTTGCCTTCGAACTTGTAATAGATCTTCGCAGGCGTCTTAAGTTTTTCTTCCAGACAATATGCCCTTACTAAAGGTGAAGGACGGAACATCCTGTAGAAATCCCTTATCTCCTGAGGGATCTCAATATATGCAGTGTTCTCATCCAGTTCCTGCTTTACCAGCTCTTCACAGAAGATCGGTGTCAGCTCTTCTGCCGTAAGGGGTTTTAAAGTACCCGGATTTAACAGAGGTGCGGGTTTATTTTTCATATCGGCCCTTAAATTATACCAGGCCTTAGGTACCTCATCCTCAGTAAGATAGATCTTGTAGGGAATCTTGTTTTCCGACATTTCCTGTTTCTCCTTTATTCCAGTAAACTGTTTATATTAAAGAGTATTTCCTCTTCTGAATACGGTTTGCTTATGAACTGCTTTGCTCCGATACGGAGTGCATTTATCAGCTTATCCTGCTGCCCGGCTGCGGTGATCATGACTACCAGCGCATCGGGATCGAAATCCATTATTTCTTCAAGAGCCGCTATACCGTCTTTCTTCGGCATCGTGATATCGAGTGTGACTATATCCGGTAAATATTTCTTATAAGCAGCCACGCCATCCTCGCCGTTGGCAGCTTCCATCACCACCGTATATCCTCCGCGCTCAAATATGCTGCGCAGCATCGTCCTGGACATCCTGGAATCATCCACGATCAGTATGGTTCCCTTGCCTACGGATTCGTACTGGTCGCTGACATCCTTTACGGCGCCCATTTCTATAGGGTTTTCGCCTCCGTTGAAATCGGTATCCGCAGCTATTATCAGATCCAGCCTCTTATCTTCTATTACAAGAGGGATCACATAAAAATCTCCGGTAGCCGTCTGGTCAACAAAACCGAGGGGCGGCTCCAGTTCCAGCGTTACATGCTGGTCACTCATTGCCGTTGCAAAGAGTCCGCCGGTCACATTGATGAACTCACTCACCGAATCATAAGCATCTTCAAATACATCATCCATGGGCACGCCGGAAAAACCGGAAGCCACTTTTAAGAAAGCCCCGTTATCCTCAGCCTGTGCCAATCCTATGAATATCTTATGATCGCCTGTAAGTCCCTGATATGCAAGATGTGAGTATTTGTATTCTTTTCGTCTCGAAGATTTTTCTATATAGAAGTCCCTGGTGATGAAACGGTTGATATTCCTGATCACCAGTCCCGCAATGTCCCTGACATGTGTCTTTGAAGTGATGACAAAATCCGGAAGGAGCTGGTCTATGTCGTCACTCTTTAAATATGCCATCTCTGTCTCGGTAAAGCCTGCTTCCTTACGGAAATCCTCCAGATAATCCTCTACGTCCTCTGCAGTCATATCCGTCATATCCGTGAGAAGCTGCACGAACTGCATATATACATTACCCTGTTTCTTCAGCAGGTCTCTTACCTGGTCCTCGGTAAGCAACTCCTTCGATACGGCTATGTCGCCAAAACGCTTATCCAGCTGCTGCTGTTCCCTGTTGATCTCCTCCACCTGGTCTTCGGTGAGCAGGCCTTCTACCACTGCTATAGTGCCCAGACGCACTCTTACATGCAGCTGCTCCTTGATGATGAGCTGATAGTCTTCTTCGTTTATGACCTCTTTTTTAACAAGAAACTTACCGAACAACTGACAGAACATAGGCTCTTCCCCTTTTATTTAAGCATCTTCTTGATAAACTGTCCCGTATATGATTCTTTCTTCTTTGCCACTTCCTCGGGCGTACCGGTTGCTATCACCGTACCGCCTCCGTCACCGCCTTCGGGACCCATATCTATGATGTAGTCCGCATTTTTAATGACATCGAGGTTATGCTCTATAACTATAACGGTATTTCCCGCATCCGTCAACCTGTGGAGGATGCCTATGAGCTTCTTCACATCATCAAAATGCAGCCCCGTGGTGGGCTCGTCCAATATATACACTGTCTTGCCCGTGGCGCGTCTGGAGAGCTCCGCTGCCAGCTTGATCCTCTGGGCCTCGCCGCCCGACAGTTCCGTGGAGGGCTGGCCCAGGCGGATATAACCCAGTCCCACTTCATAGAGTGTCTCTATCTTATTGCGTATGGAGGGTACTGCCGAAAAGAATGTGAGTGCCTCCTCCACCGTCATGTTCAGCACATCGGAGATGTTCTTTCCTTTATATCTGATATCCAGAGTCTCCCTGTTATAACGTTTGCCGGCGCAGACTTCGCAGGGCACATACACATCAGGCAGGAAGTGCATCTCTATCTTGACTATACCGTCACCGCTGCAGGCCTCGCATCTGCCGCCTTTTACATTAAAGGAGAAACAGCCCTTCTTGTAGCCTTTGGCTTTCGCATCCTGGGTATTCGCAAACAGATCCCTTATCATGTCAAAGACACCTGTATAGGTAGCCGGATTGGACCTGGGCGTCCTGCCTATCGGAGACTGGTCTATGGCTATCACCTTATCCAGCTGCTCCATACCGCTGATCTTCTTATACTTGCCGGGCACCGTGAAAGCACGGTTCAGCTTCCTGGCCATCACCTTGTAGAGTATCTCATTCACCAGCGAGCTCTTGCCCGAACCCGATACACCGGTCACGCAGGTAAAAACCCCCACCGGGAAATCAACGTTGATATTCTTTAAGTTATTCTCCTGTGCTCCGAATACCGAGATCTTTCCCTTAGGCTTCCTCCTTACCGAAGGAACCTCTATCTTCTTCTTACCGCTTAAGTACTGGCCTGTCACGGAGTCTTTAGCTTTGATGATATCTTCCACACTGCCGCAGGCTACTATCTGTCCGCCGTGCTCTCCGGCTCCCGGTCCCACATCCACTATGTAATCGGCCTCACGCATGGTATCCTCGTCATGCTCCACGACTATCAGAGTGTTTCCGAGACTCTGCAGACCTCTCAGGGCACCCAGCAGTTTTACATTATCCCTCTGGTGCAGGCCGATGGAAGGCTCGTCAAGTATATAGCACACTCCCACCAGACCGCTTCCTATCTGTGTTGCCAGCCTTATACGCTGGGCTTCGCCGCCGGAAAGGGTTGCCGTAGCCCTTGATAAGGAGAGATACTCCAGGCCTACTTCCACGAGGAAGCCTACACGGCTCTTGATCTCTTTGATTATCTGGTCTCCTATCAGGTGCTGCTGCTTTGAAAGCTTCATATTATCAAGAAAATCCTTCAGCTTCCCTATGGAGATGCTTGTGATCTCATAAATATTTTTATCATCAAGAGTCACAGCCAGGGATTCTTTCTTAAGCCTCATGCCCTTGCATTCATCGCAGGCAGTGATGCTCATGAACTTCTCATACTCGGCGCGGCTCATCTCCGAGCCCGTCTCCCTGTACCTGCGCTCCACATTCTTTATCAGTCCTTCAAAAGCAATCGGATATACGCCGTAGCCTCGCTGGCCCTGGTAGTGCACATCCACTTCTATGTCTGTGCCGTTGATCAGTATATCTCTTATTTTTTCGTCCAGATCCGCCCAGGGCGTGTCCAGAGAAAAATGAAACTTCTTTACCAGCGCCTGTAAGAGCGCATTGGTGAAACTGCCCTCTGTACCGGCGCTCATCCAGCCTATCACTGCTATACAGC
>JAEEIK010000031.1 GCA_016281335.1 Lachnospiraceae bacterium
CCCTGCTATGTTAACAGCCGTCTGACCGGCCGCGGTATCCCCGTAAGCTGCGAAGTTGATATCTACGGCTGTCTGTCAGAGTTCATCGGTACCTGCGTAAGCGATGATATCGTTACTCTGCTCGACATCAACAACTCCGTACCCAAGGATATGTACAACGAGTCCATCAAGGGCAAGTTCAGCTATGATTACAAGCTCAGTGATACCTTCATGGGCTTCCATTGCGGAAATACCTGCTCAAAGAAGATGGCTTCCTGCGAGATGAGAAACCAGAAGATCATGGCAAGAGCACTGCCTGTAGAGGTTACCAACGGAACGCTCGAAGGCGATATCGCACCGGGCGACATCACATTCTTCCGTCTGCAGAGCACAGCTGACGGCATCCTTCGTGCATACGCAGCAGAAGGTGAGATACTTCCCGTTGCTACCAGATCCTTTGGCGGTATCGGCGTATTCGCTATCAAGGAGATGGGCAGATTCTATCGTCACGTACTGATCGAGAAGAACTATCCTCATCACGGAGCAGTTGCTTTCGGACATCACGGCAAGGCACTCTACGAAGTATTCAAATACCTCGGTGTCTGCCCTTGCGAGATAGGTTACAACCAGCCGGCTAACCTGCCTTACAAGACAGAGAATCCCTTCGCATAAGTTTCAATAATATATGTCCCGGAGCCTTCGGGTTCCGGGATTTTCTTTAAGGAGAAAATGATCATGGAAGATAATTTCAAAAAGCAGGCCGAAGAACTGGTCAGCAAAATGACGGTAAAGGAAGCCTGTGACCAGCTGAGATATGATGCGCCTGCATTGGAAAGGCTTGGCATACCTGCATACAATTACTGGAATGAAGGACTGCACGGAACCGCAAGAACCGGAACCGCAACAGTATTCCCTCAGGCCATCGGACTCGCAGCAATGTTTGATGAGGAAGGCCTTGAGAAGATCGCAGATATCATTGCCACAGAGACCAGGGCAAAATATAACGAAGCAAGAAAAAGAGGTGATCGTGATATCTACAAAGGGATCACTCTCTGGTCACCGAATATCAATCTTTTCCGCGATCAGCGCTGGGGACGCGGCCAGGAGACCTACGGAGAAGATCCGTATCTCACCTCACGTCTTGGCGTAGCTTTTATAAAAGGACTGCAGGGCAAGGGGAAGTATCTGAAGACCTCGGCCTGCGCAAAACATTTCGCGGTCCATTCCGGACCGGAAGCCCTTCGTCATTCCTTTGATGCAAAGGCAAGTGACAAGGATCTGGAAGAGACTTATCTTCCCGCATTCAAAGCCGCAGTTACGGAAGGCCATGTTGAAAACGTAATGGGTGCCTACAACCGAACCAATACGGAAGTATGCTGCGGAAGCGAATTCTTACTTAAGAAAAAACTTCGTGAGGAGTGGGGCTTCGACGGACATGTCGTCTCGGATTTCCTTGCGATCAAAGATTTTCACGAGAATCATCATGTGACCGAAACAGAGGAACAGTCGGCAGCGCTTGCTTTAAAGAACGGCTGTAATCTGAATGCGGGCGTGACATATCAGAAACTTTACAATGCATATGAACAGGGACTGGTGACAGAGGAAGAGATACGTGCAGCTGCCATAAGAGTGTTCACTACCAGATGCCGTCTGGGCATGTTCGCTGATGACTGTGAATATGATGCACTCGGACAGATGGATGTGGATACGGAAGAAAGCCGCAGGGTTTCTTATGAAGCGTCCGTAAAATCAGCAGTCCTGTTAAAGAATGACGGTTTGCTGCCTCTTGACAGATCAAAGATAAAAACGATCGGTATCATAGGACCCACAGCAACGTCCATAGATGTTTTAAACGGCAATTACAACGGAACTTCATCACAGTATGTCATTAACCTTGACGGAATAAGGGCTGCAGCGGGAGAGGGTATCCGCGTGCTCTATTCCGAAGGTTGCCATCTGTTTAAGAATGAAGTGCAGCCTCTGGCAAAGCCCGATGACCGTATAAGTGAAGCGTTATCAGTGGCAGAGCACAGTGATGTGGTGATACTCTGCATGGGACTTGATGCTTCGATAGAAGGAGAAGAAGGCGATGCGGGAAATGCTTTTGCATCAGGTGATAAGACCAATCTGTATCTGCCTGAATCACAGAGAAGGCTTTTTGAAGCACTGAAGAAAACCGATACCCCGATGGTGCTTGTGCTTAATACCGGCAGCGCCATGGATGTGAGCGAAGAGGAGAAGCGTTGCGGTGCCGTGCTCCAGGCCTGGTACAGCGGAGCCTTCGGAGGAAAAGCACTGGGTGACATACTCTTCGGATATGCGTGCCCCGGTGGCAAATTACCCGTAAGTTTTGCAAAGGAAGGAACACTTCCCGACTTCACCGATTACAGCATGAAGAACAGAACCTACAGATATGAGGAAGCAGAGCCGCTCTATCCTTTCGGTTACGGACTTTCCTATTCTGAGTTTTCATATTCCGGTCTTAAGCTTGACGGAGATGAGAACGGTGCAAAGGGCAGTGTGAAAGTAAGTAACACGGGTAAGCATGATGCGGATGAAATAGTTGAAGTATATGTTTCAAATAAGAATGCTGACGATCAGCCTAAATGGTCTCTCTGCTTCTTTAAGAGAGTCAGCATTAAAGCAGGTGAGACGGCGGAAGTAACACTTGATATCAGGCCGGATGCTTTTGATACGGTAACTGAAAAGGGCGAGAGAGTAAAGCTTCCCGGAACATATACCTTCTATGTCGGAGGACAGCAGCCGGGAGCACGGAGTGAAGCGCTTACCGGAAAGAGCTGTCTCACAGAGGAAATCATTTTGAAATAAGTAAAGGTTTGTTCTTTTCTTCCTTAGTCCGTGATCGTTACAGCTTACTTCTGCAAAGAATAACTGTGGGGATCACGGACGCCTTTGTTTAGTGAATATTGAAAGGGGTAAGTATCATGGAGTACAAAAACTATCTGGAATACTATGGAGTGAGCAAAGCGGAGGCCGACAAAAGATGTGAGGAGATCTTTCAGACTCTCTTCTACGGTACCGAAGATGAGCGTATCTATCATCCCTTCGGAGATGATATGGGCTTCATGGAAGATACAGGAAACATTGATGCCAGGACCGAAGGCATGTCCTACGGCATGATGATGTGCGTCCAGATGGATAAGAAAGAAGAGTTTGACCGTATATGGAAATGGGCAAAGACTTTTATGTATCTTGAAGAAGGCAAAAATGCAGGCTATTTCGCCTGGTCATGCAAGCCCGACGGAACCAAGAATTCCTGGGGCGCAGCTCCCGACGGGGAAGAATATTTTGCAATGGATCTGATACTGGCAGGCAATCGCTGGGGCAACGGCGAGGGCATCTTTAACTATCATGCCCAGGCTAAGCAGCTGATGCATGACATGATAGCCAAGGGACGTAACGGAGTGCCGGGAAGAGCAATGTTCGATCCGGATAACCATTACATCCGTTTCATCGTAGAAGTAGATTATTCCGATCCCTCATATCATCTGCCTCATTTCTATGAACTCTATGCAAAGTATGCAAATGATGAAGATAAGGAATTCTATATCGAAGCAGCAAAGGCGTCCAGAGAATACTGGAAAAAATGCTGCCATCCTAAAACAGGCTTAAGCGCAGAATATGCGGAGTATGACGGAAGTCCTTATATGATAGAGCGTTATGGCAGACATGACTGGTATTACAGCGATGCATACAGGACCATGATAAACATTGCTCTTGACTCCGTATGGTTCGGAGCAAGCGACTGGGCTAAAGAGGATGCTGCAAAATTCCTTACTTTCTTTAATGCGAGAAAAGAAGACGGAACCTGGGATAAAATCTTCGAGATCGACGGTACCCTTGTTGATCAGAAAGTGCTCCATCCCGTGGCAGTGATAGCATCAAATGCTTCAGCGGCAGTACTGCAGCCGGAGCTTGCGAAAGAATGGGTGGAACTGTTCCTGAAGAACGGACTCAGGGACGGCAACAGAAGATACTATGATAACTGTCTATACTTTTTTGTTTATCTTATGCTTAGCGGAAATTACCGGATGTACTGATCATGAAGGCTGTAAATATATATGCGTTAACGAGAATAGAAGGATCGGAAAGACAGGCCAAACTGGAGAGGCAGATGTCCGGCAGGTCAAAGCTGCTTAAGATAAAGGAGTGGGAGACCGAAGGACTCAGGATGCTGGTGGAACGTCTGTATGAGAGAAACCGCAATGTTTCGGATTACAGGTTTTTCTACTCCTTTGTGATGCCGAAGCTGGGTAAAGAGTTCGATCTGATTCGCGTTGATGAGGATAGCATAGTCAATATAGAATTGAAGAGCGGCAATGTAAGTGATGAGGCTATCAGACGGCAGCTGCAGCAGAACAGGTATTATCTGGCCACGATAGGCAGGAGCATAAGCTTCTATACTTATGTAAGCGATGAAGACAGGCTGCTGAGACTGTCCAACAGCGGAAGGCTTATGGAAGCGAATTTCGATGAACTGTCGGAGGCTCTTGCGAAACAGAAGGAATGCTATGAGGGAGATATCGAGGAACTGTTCAAGGAAGACGAGTATCTGATATCGCCTCTGACTGATCCGGGGCGGTTCTTGCGCCGGGAATATTTTCTGACATTTCAACAGAGAGATATAGAAAAGCAGGTGCTTTTGGAAGTTAAGGAAGCAAAGGGCGGGATATGCATACAGGGTTTTACGGGACTTCCGGGTACCGGTAAGACTCTTTTATTATATGATCTGGCAATGCAGCTCTCGGGTAGCGCACCTGTGTGTGTGCTGCATTTCGGCGCACATGAAAAAGAACTGGAGCAGCTGGATGAAAGGCTTAAGAGAATAGATTTTTATTACTGTGATAACGGAATGGTGCCCGAGATCGGCAAAGACTATAAGATGATCTTTATTGATGAGGGACACAAGATCGGCAGGAATGCGCTGGATGCGATACTGGAATTGTCGGAACGCATGAAGGCAGGCATCATCATATCTTACGATCGTGAAGACATGATGTCGAAGGAAGTGATCAAATACACCGGAGCTGAGCTCATAGAGCAGCTGCCCGGCTTTAAAGGCTATAAGCTGACCAACAGGATACGTCTTAATTCCGAAGTATCTTCATTTATTTCTTTACTGATGCATGTGAATGCCGGAGGGCACAGAAGAAGTTATCCGTCGGCGACTGTGGTCTATGCGAAGAACAATGAGGAAGCGGCAGCTATGTTCAAACTCTTTGCAGAAAAAGGATATGTTTATATACGTGATGAATATGCGGAAGGCAAAGAGGAATGGCAGCATCCGGAGATGACCATCGGCACTTCTGCTGCATCCTGCAGGGAATTTGATAAAGTAGTGATGATGATAGATGAAAGATTTGAATATGATGAGGACGGATATTTACGCTGTCCGGCTTCGGACAATGAAGCAGCGGTACGCAATCTGTATCACGGATTATCGAGAGCCAAGAAGAAAGTGGCTCTGATCATCAGAGGAAATATGCAGGTGCTGGATGCAGTACTGTATATATTGCAGGGATAGGAAAAAAGAAGTATCATTGTTGAATGAAAGAGGAAGTTCAGACAGCTGATAAGCTTTATCTGTCAGCTTAAGTAAATAAGCTTTGCTGCTGCGTTGAAGGATAAAAGGATATATGGTATTATTTTAAACGGTTATTCACTCAGAATACAGATCGCGGATCGGATGGGGGAACTTATGAAAGTAGTACTTCTTGCAGGCGGAATAGGATCAAGGATCACGGAGGAATCGATCTATCGTCCCAAGCCCATGGTGGAGATATGCGGACAGCCGATACTCTGGCATATCATGAAGGAATATGCTTATTACGGGCATGATGAATTCATCATCTGCGCCGGCTATAAGCAGCAGGTCATAAAGCAGTGGTTCACTGATTATTTCTCAAACAACAGTGATATAAGTTTTGATTATCGTAAGGGGAAAAACGAGCTGACCATACATGAGAGTCATACCGAACCCTGGAAGGTGACTATCGTGGATACCGGTTTAAATACCATGACCGGCGGGCGTATCAAGAGGATACAGAAATACGTCGGTGATGAGGCGTTCCTTATGACTTACGGTGATGCTGTCTGTGATGTTGATATCAACAAGCTTATAGAAGCACACAAACGCGAAGGTAAGATCGCCACGCTTACTGCAGTAATGCAGGATCAGTCAAAAGGAGTATTGGATATTGGAGGTGACAACGCGGTTAAATCTTTCCGTGAGAAGAAGGTTAATGACGGCGTGCCTATCAATGCAGGTTACATGGTCTTTGAACCTGCGATCTTTGATTACATAGACGGAGATGAGACGGTACTTGAACAGAAGCCCATGGAGAGACTGGCAGATGAAGGACAGCTGATGAGTTACATCCACAAAGGCTTCTGGCAGTGCATGGATAATATGCGAGAAAAGGAAACTCTCGAAAAACTCATATCCGCCGGCCGCGCGCCCTGGATGAAGTGGACGGAGAATCAGAAGGAGATGTAGGCTGTATGGTCCTTAAAGAGCAGATCACAGTAAAGAAAATGTTAGAAGAGTATAATCACTATACTGATTATATGATCAAGTTTTGCATTGACCGGAAAAGAAGAACTGTAGCTATTGACAGGGAAATGCATATTGAAATGGAACACGAACTCTATGATGATGGTTCGGATTATTCGGACATATTCGGAGGAAACCTTATCTTTGAGGATGGAGAAATAATAGACGTGGAATGGGAGGCTCATCCTAATATTGAAAGAAACAGGGAACTTGGGATTGGAAGAGGTCGTGCGATCACAGATCAGAATGTGATAGATGAATTAAAGAAAGTAATTGATGAGTGGATCATACCGGATTGATATATAAGGAGAGAATGTGACCATGGATCCCTGGAATGAACTGACACTTGCTGAACAATTATCAAATATTGACGGTGAAGTAAATCGCCTCGTACGTGCAAGGGATCGTTTCCTGGATAATAAGACTAAGAGCGATCATTATGAAGATTATATTGCCCTCATAACCAAACTGATACAGAAAACCATAGAAGATCCCAAAAATAAGGATAGACGTATAGATAAAGAGCTATGGGATGAATTGGAAGAAATAGAAAGGTATCATAAGGGTGAAGTCAGTAAAGACTATATTCTCAAATACTGGGATGTATATACCAAAGCTATCAGTTGAGCATGCATAAAAGGAGGGTATGAAAAATGTCTGAAAAGAACGGGAATAGAAGAAATGGCGGATTTTTGAGGAGGAGAACCGGCAGGGCAGTATTTACTCTGTTTTTAAGCATTGTTCTTATCTTATCCGATATTCCTGCAGCACTTCTTGTTTCCATATTAGGAAAAGACAATTCTATAGTAAAAGAAATAGACGGCTTGAGAGCAGTAAAAGCAGCGCCGTCAAAGCTTATAGTTTACGGACAGAATATAGATCCTTCCGGTACTGTAAATATAGTTGTTGGTGGCAACACTTATGGCGTATATAAAAATGGTGTTCTTAATATTCTACGCAGCTACAGCGGTGCCGGTTTTGACGTTGATACGGATGGTGATACATATCCGGATATAAATACCTGTATTTATGCGGAAGGCAACCTGATAATAGAACTCGGAACAAGCGAAAGTATCCGTGAGGTTACGGCAACAATTAATAATACCAAAGCCAGTTCTAAGGAATTATACGGCATATATGTAAGGGGAAATCTTACTGTCGTTAATGCGACGGCAAATCTTACCAGAGCTAAAAAAATGACGTTGAATGTCAAATGCAGCGGTACGGCAACTGAACAAAGCGCCGGTATCTATGCGGATTCATTTGCCATGCCTGAAAATGAGCATATGAAAGCTGATGAAGTTACTGTCAGCGCGAATGGAGCGGAGGTTGAAATCCAAGAACCCGCTTTTGATGCTTTAAGAGTAAGTTACGGTATATGCGCCGAAAACAGCTATGTACAGGGTACCGGAAAGGTATGGGCTGTCGGAGGCAATATATCCGGAGACCCCAAAGTAAATACAAGAAACAGCTATGGCCTTTTCACCAAAGATCTGATCCTGACAGGCGGGAGCCTGAATGCGATGGGCGGTGATATATCAGGGCCGGCAAGTGGAGGCAGTGAGATTCTCCAAAGTATAGGCATAGGTATTGCATTCAGAGACGGTATTCTGGCCGATAGTCTGGAAATAGTGGAAAGAGATGATTTAGGAAATATGCAGATAAGTGGTGGCAGTATTGTTGCAACAGGCGGAACGGTAACAAAAGAGGATGCCCAGACTGCAACGAGCGTGGGCTGTGTAAGTAATGCCGAGAACTGCTCATTTTCTGATTGTCAGCTTAGGTTTAAGGGTGGAGATCTCGGGGGTGAACTGAGAACAAACTCCAAAGGTTTTTACGCAACGGAAAATGTAACAATGCACCGGGACGCAAAGATTACAGCACTTACGGGAAGTCACGGTGAAGCTAACTATCATATAGCTTTTACCTGCAGGGAAAAACTGGATGTATACGGCGGGACAATAGATGCATATTCCACAGGAGGAGTGCTGACATCGACAGGTATTGAACTCGGGTCTTTATATATCAGAAAGGAAAGCAATGCCTCGATAAAAGCAGAAGCTGAAAGAACTCTGCTCGGAGAAACAGAAGGGAACAATAAGAATAAATGCTACGGTATTGTTGTAGGGGCTATTGCCGGGGCCGTAGACCCGTTATTCATAATAGAAGAAGACAGTGGTGCAGAAATAACTGCGATTGCATCAAGAGAACACGGTACTCACGGAATGCCGAATTGCGGAGGAATATATTTGTTCTGCCCGGCTGATATAGCCAGCGGAAAGATTTATGCAGAACTCAAGGGAAGTAATAAACTCACTACAATGAGAGGGGGAGCATTATTATTTTATGCCGGTGATACGAACAATGTATTAAATATTTCCGGTGGAGAGATAATATTGAAAGCAGAAGGCGGGAACTCAGAGTATGCGGATAAATGTGTTGTTGGCGGGTTAATGCTGATAAATCAGAATATGGGTATTTCTTCTGCACCGGTTTCTATCAGCGGTGGCACATTGAAGATAGATGCAAAGGGAGATAATGCAGCTGGAATCTATAATGCATGCGCTGATTCATGCAGTTTTACTTATGAATTACAGGGAGAAGAATTGCTTATCAACAGCGAGTGGAAAGCTGTAGATGATTCAAACCATACGGGTATCCTTGATTGTTCCATTGTTAAGGACGGAGATGATGCGCTGGATGAAAGTGTTTTCAGTATGAGCGAGTTTGAAGACAGTACAGGCTTCAGGGCTGTATCCGGTACAAAGGCCGCTCCGGCAGTTGCGGATATACTAAGAATGCATCATTATGAAGCAGAAGGTGAATTGCCTGTAAATGAATCCTTTGCAGATGTTATGCCGGAAGATGCGGGAGAAGTGCGTTATGTTGCGGGCGAGGCAAAAGCAGAGACAGAAGCCGGAGAGGCCTCAGTGGCTACAGTGATAAACAGCTTTACAGTGAACAGCACGAGTGGGGCAGTAAATGCAAATCTGACGCTGAGTGCCGCATCGTTGGATGATGTGGTAACATTGCCGGTGTCAATCAGAAGCGAAGGCTATAAGCCAGTTTCGGCAAATGTGATCGTCATGATAACGGATAAGGCTGTTACGGATGTCAATATCAACGGAGACAGTGAGAAGACTTATGGCGATCCGGTATTTCAACTTACTGCAGCACCGGTAAATGCAGGAACAGATCCGGTCATTACCTGGAGTAGCAGAAATACATCTGTGGCAGAAATAGATGCTGACGGAAACGTGACGATAAAGGCTGCCGGAGCCACGGTGATACGTGCTGATTATATTTCCGATGAATATGCAGGCAGCGGGAATCTGGCACTTACTGTTTGTCCGAAAACGCTTAACATAAGCGGACTCGGAGCTGAAAACAAGGTATACGATGGCACAACTGATGCGGTAGTAACAGGTATGCCCGTAATTGAAGACGTACTTGAAGCTGATCATGATAAATTGGGGCTCGTTTCGGGAACAGCTCGTTTTACCGATAAGAACGCTGGAACAAACAAGAATGTTGTATTCAGCGGATATAAACTGACCGCAGGTGAGTCGGGAGATGCCGGGGCGAATTATGTATTGGAACAGCCTGCTTCCGTTAAGGCGGATATTACACCTAAGGGAGTGACCGCAACGGTGACGGCTGTTGACCGTGAATATGAAAAAGACAAGCTGACGGTTGCTCTTACGGCGGGAACGCTCAGCGGAGTGATAGACGGAGATACAGTGAGTGTTGACATTACGGAGGCTGTCGGTACCATGGCAGATGATGAAGTCGGAGAAGACAAGGTAGTTACGGTCACGGGAGTAAAGCTTGCCGGTGCAGATGCCGCTAACTACACTCTGTCGTCACAGCCGACAGGGATTACGGTTTCCATCATTGCCCATGAGCATGACTGGGGCGAGTGGACTGTTGTTAAGGAAGCAACGACAACAGAGACCGGACTGAAGAGGAGGGTATGCAAGCTTGATGCTACACATATTGAAGAGGAAGTGATACCCAAGAAGAGTGAGACGAATCCTACAGATCCTGAAGACCCTACAGATCCCGAAAATCCCACGGATCCCAAGCCTGAGCATAAGCACACGATGATCAGGCATGAAGCTGTGGCGGCTACAGAAGAAGCAGAAGGCAATATAGAGTACTGGGAGTGCAGCGAATGTAAGAAGCTCTTTAAAGATGCTGAAGGAAAGACAGAGATAAGCTTAAAGGATACCGTGATCCCGAAACTCCCGGATCCGAGAACAGTGCTGTTGAAAAAACAGACTGATGTTCTTACGGAAAACATTAACGGAAAGCCTGTCAGCATTTCACTTAATATAGTATATCCCGAGGCTGTAAGCTGGACGGGAGCTAAAATAACAAAGGCCCAGCTGGAGGCGCTTTCGGGAGACGACGGCATAGTCAAAGTGAACTTAAACGGTCTGGAAGAAGCTTTGAAGGGCAAGATGAAAGAAGGGGCTGATCTGTCAAAGCTTATCAGCATAAGCTTGAGTATCAGTAAGGATAAGAATGCCGGAACAAAGGGATACTTTACTCTTAAAGCCAAACTGAATACAAAGGCTGTAAAGAAGGCAAAGATAAAGGGCGCTGATAAGAAGGCGCTTGCAGAGCTGGTAAAGAAGCTTAACGAGCAGATCAAAGACATAAAGTATGAATACGAAATAGTACCTATAAAGCTTGCCGAAGCAGAAAGCATAAGCATCAAAGCCAAGCTTAAGAAAGGCGCTCTGCAGCTGGATGATCAGGGTAAATTAAAAGGTCTTAAGTCGGTTAAGATCAAGGTCAAGATAAAGGGACTTAAGAAAGCTAAAAGCTTTAGCTATAATGCCAGGAAGGCTAAAGATCTGTTCAAGATCAGCATTACTGATGCGGCTGCTAAAACTGCAGTGATAGAGGCACTGCCCGGAACAGGCTTCAGGGGAAGCAGCAGCGTGATAACGATAACAAAGTAACTGCGGTAACGGCGGCTCATCGAGCCGCCGTTTTACCAGTCTTGACAAACATGTGATGTTCATGTATACTCATTCTTCGTGAGTGATCATGACAAGTGAATATGGTGCCATAGCCAAGTGGTAAGGCGTGGGACTGCAACTCCCTGATCGTTGGTTCAAATCCGACTGGCACCTTAAGGATCCCTTAAACGAGAGTTTAAGGGATTTTTTATGCTTCACTTTTGCTTCGCAGCGTGTAATAATATAGCTAATGCAGATATAAAGTACCGCATAAATGATAAAAGGAGAGAGGGATGTTAAACAGGGTTGAGAAAGAAAATGTTAAGGTAACCGGAGGCGTGTTCCGTGAAAGGATGAACCTGGACAGGAATTATCTGCTGGAGCTTGATAATACCTGCCTATTGCAGAACTTCTATCTGGAGGCCTGCATAATCGTACCCGGTGCACAACAGGTGCATGATCCGAGCAAGATCAATCTGCACTGGGGCTGGGAAGCGCCCTGCGGTCAGCTTAGGGGACATTTTCTCGGACACTGGATGAGCGCAGCGGCAGCATTTGTGGCAAGCGATGATGATAAGGAACTTAAGATAAAGCTGGATAAGATCGTAGACGAACTGAAACGCTGCCAGGATAAGAACGGCGGCAGATGGGTAGGTTCCATTCCCGAAAAATATATGAACGCCCTCGCTTATGATGATTATATCTGGTCGCCCCAGTATACCATGCACAAGACCATAATGGGTCTCGTGGATGCGTACCGCTATGCCGGAAACGAAACAGCTCTTGATATAGTGGACAAGCTGGCAGACTGGTATCTGGAATGGGTGGATAAGATGAATGCCATCGATCCGAATATCGTATACAAGGGCGAGCAGGGTGGCATGCTTGAAGAGTGGGCAGAGCTCTATGCCATCACCGGAAAAGAGAAATATAAAACGCTGATAGATGCATATAAGGATAATCATCTCTATAAGATGCTGGAAGAAAAGGAGGATGCCCTTTCTGATGAGCATGCCAATTCCAGCATACCCGTATCCCACGGTTCAGCAAGACTGTACGAAGTGCTGAAGGACGAAAAAGAAAAGCAGTATTTCAGAACCGTCACCGAAAAGTTCTGGGAGCATGCAGTGGAAAAGAGAGGCATGTTTGCCACCACGGGAGCCAATGCAGGAGAGTTCTGGATCCCGCTTAAGAAGATGGGACAATATATAGGGGATAACGATCAGGAATTCTGTACCGTCTATAATATGGTAAGGACTGCCGACTATCTTTACAGATGGACGGGGGATACGAAATACCAGGATTATATCGAAAGAGCGATATACAACGGTTTCCTTGCACAGCAGAACCGCTTCACGGGCATGCCCGCTTATTTCCTTTCTTTAAAGGCAGGTGCCGTAAAGAAATGGGGAAGCAAGAGACATGATTTCTGGTGCTGTTCCGGAACCATGGTGCAGGCTCCGACGCTGTATCCGAGTCTGATATACTATACGGATGAGGACAATGACAGCATCACCGTAGCCCAGTACATTCCCTCAAAGGCTGAGATAAAACTCGGAAGCAGGAATATCAGCATCAGCCAGACAACGGATATGATGAGTTATAATAACCAGGTATTCTTTGACGAGCATTCCGGCGGGGAGAGATCCAGATGGTCATTAAAGTTTGAGATAGAAAATGACAGTGAGGAAAGCTTTGAACTGAAGTTCAGGATACCGAAGTGGTGTGCATCCGAGCCGAGCGTAGTGATCAGGGATGTAAATGATCCTTCTTATGATATAGAAGGCAGCCATATCGTGATCAGGAATATAGCTAAAGGAAAGCTCACTCTGAATATCGTCTTTGATGCAAAGGTAGTGGCAGAGTATCTGCCTGACAGGCCTGAAGTAGCTGCGCTTGTAGACGGCCCCATAGTGCTGGCGGGAAGCTGTGACAGGGATTGCGGCCTGGAGCTGAAGGATGGCCTTGAAAGCGCATTGTATCAGAGAACGGAGCATACCTACACTACTTATGTATGGAGGCAGAATACCTATATCACGATCAACCAGCCGGTGAATTTTGAACTGAAGCCGCTTTACGATGTGGATGATGAGCCTTATACGGTATATTTTACCATTAAAGATAATAAAGATTAATTGTAAAGGATCGATAAAGCGGTAATGAAAGAAAAACTTAAACTTTTCGGCTATGAGATATTGTTCATGCTCTGCAGTATTATCGCGGCGGCAGCGGGAGCGCTGCTTCAGTTTGTCGGTAAAAAGCTCCTTGCGGAGGATACAAGCTTTATGTTCGCAGGTTATGCATACAGCTACAATATCTTTATGTATCTGCTGGGTATTATATTGTTTGTGCTGGTGGTGTTTTTTGCGTATACTAAACATTATAAAAAGACCGCAGAGATATTCAGGAAAGAGGGATTTTTTATGAAGCTGTTCTATACGCTGCTTGCCCTCATCCTGTCTGTTGCAATGTTCGCGGCGCTGATAGGCTGTGATCTGTTGATGCTGGGACTGACCGATGATATGCGTCCCGAAGCCCTGTTTTATCTTACGGGATTCGGCTGGCCGTTTGGGATGTTTGTGTTTATGATGGTGGTGTTGTTTTACCGACCCCCTCATCAGTCGCCTGCGGCGACAGCTTCTCCCCAGAGGGGAGAAGCCTAATATAGAAAGGAATAAACATGAAGTGGCTGAGATTCAGAGTTAAGACTGTTACGGGAGCGGAGGACCTGCTGGTCTCCGATCTGTATGATAAGGGGCTGGAAGGGGCGCAGATAGAGGACCGTGTGCCGCTGACAGCCCTTGAGAAAGAGCAGATGTTCGTAGATATCGCGCCGGATACCGGCGTGGATGACGGAGTTGCTTATCTTTCTTTTTTCGTGGAAGCGCCCGAAGATGAAAGTGAGAAGAAAAGAGTATCGGATGAGACATACGGGCTCATAGAGGAAACTATAGAAGAATGGCGTTCCTTCAATACTGATGTGGGCGAAGGAAGCATAGAAGTATCCGAGACCGAAGACATAGACTGGATCAATAATTGGAAAGAATATTTCCATCAGTTCTATATTGATGATCTTTTAGTGATACCTTCCTGGGAGAAAGTGGAGGAAAAAGACAGGGATAAGATGATACTCCGCATAGATCCGGGAACGGCTTTCGGAACAGGCATGCATGAGACTACCCAGTTGTGCATCAGACAGCTGAAGAAATATATAAATAAGGATACGAAGCTTCTTGATGTGGGAACCGGCAGCGGCATACTCGGAATACTCTCGCTTATGTACGGAATAAAAAGCGTGACTGCTACGGACCTTGATCCCTGCGCGGTGCCGGCTGTTGCGGATAACATGGAGCGCAACAAGGTAGATCCGAAGGGCTTCGAGCTGATAATAGGCAATATCATAGATGATAAGGAAGTACAGGATAAAGTCGGTTATGAATGCTATGATATAGCAGTAGCCAATATCCTTACGGAAGTGCTGCTCCCGCTTACACCGGTGATAAGTAAGACCCTTAAGAAAGACGGTATCTACATCACTTCGGGTATCATAGAAGGAAAAGAAACCCAGGTGGAAAAAGCCATGAAGGACAGCGGCTTCGAAGTGATCGGTACTTACGCTCAGGGTGAGTGGAGGAGCGTAGTGGGAAGGAAACTTGATTAATGCATCATTTCTTTACGGAGAGTTTTAATATACAGGGCGATGTGATACGCATAGAAGGCAGTGATGTGAATCACATCAGAAACGTGCTGAGGATGAAGCCCGGTGAAGAACTGTCGGTAAGCGTGCCGGGAGATGACAGGGAATATCGCTGCGGCATAGAAGAGATAAATGAGGATGAAGTGATCTGCTCCTTACGTTTTATAAAAGAAGAGGGAGTGGAGCTGCCGTATAAGATAACGCTGTTCCAGGGATTGCCCAAGGCTGACAAGATGGAACTGATAATCCAGAAGGCAGTGGAACTGGGAGCATATGAGATAGTGCCGGTGAAGACCGAAAGATCGGTCGTGAAGCTGGATGATAAAAAGGCAAAACAGAAGCGCGAACGCTGGCAGGGAATAAGCGAAGCGGCGGCCAAGCAGAGCAGACGCGGAGTGATACCTGAAGTCACTCTGCCGCTTACGATGAAAGAAGCTGTCAGCCGCGCAAAAGAAATGACGCTTGCCTGCATACCTTATGAACTTGCTGAGGGTATGGAGGAAACAAAAAAGTTTCTGGAGCGGATGTGTGAAAAAAAGAACGGCAGCCTGGGGATATTTATAGGCCCCGAAGGCGGTTTTACCAGAGAGGAAGTAGAGCTTGCGAATGCAGCCGGAGTGATACCGGTATCTCTCGGAAGGAGGATACTCAGAACCGAGACTGCGGGAATGACAATGCTTTCGATAATAATGTATCAGCTGGAGGTTATGGCATGAGGGAAATTTATCTGGATAATTCGGCAACTACCAGGTGTTTTTATAATGTAGCAGAGGTGATGAGCAGATGCCTTACGGAAGAATACGGGAACCCGTCAAGCGCGCACCACATGGGACTGGTAGCAGAGAATAAGATAAAAGAAGCAAGAGAGATATTTGCAAAGCTACTCAGGGTAAAGGAGAGTGAGATCTACTTTACCTCCGGCGGAACGGAGAGTGACAACCTTGCAATACTCGGGGCAGCCAGGGCAAATAAGAGAAACGGCATGCATGTGATCACCACAAAGATCGAGCATCCCGCAGTTCTTAATACCATGGCGGAACTGGAGAAGGAAGGCTTTGAAGTAACCTACTGGCCGGTGGATGAGGATGGTGTAGCTATTGTGGATGAGGCCATACAGGCGGTATCCGAGGATACGGTACTGATATCGATCATGCATACCAATAATGAGATAGGTTCCTTACAGCCTGTAGCAGAAGTCGGACAGGTATTAAAGAGAAAGTACCCGAAAGTAATATTCCATGTGGATGCTGTTCAGGGCTTCGGAAAAGCACCGATCTATCCGAAGGAAATGGGGATAGATATGTTGAGCATCAGCTCTCATAAGATACACGGACCTAAAGGTGTGGGTGTCCTGTATATCTCCGAGAAGACAAAGGTAGCTCCGCTTATCTTCGGAGGCGGGCAGCAGAAAGATATCAGACCCGGTACCGAAAATGTTCCGGGCATAGTCGGCATGGGAGAAGCCGCAAAGACACTGTTTGCGGATATGGAGCATGACAGGGAGGTGCTGTATCGTTTAAAGGAAAATTTCGTAAAAGAACTGGCAGCGATGGATGACGTAAAGATAAACGGACTGCCGGGCTTGAGATATACTGCAGACATCAAGGATACGGATAAGAGAAACGAAGCAATCGAAAAAGCCGTACGCTTAAGCGCGCCTCATATAATCAGTGCATCATTCAAAGGTGTCAGATCGGAAGTGCTCTTGCACGCGCTTGAAGAAAAAGGTATATATGTTTCTGCCGGCAGCGCCTGCTCCACACATAAGAAAACCGAATCTGCCACACTGAATGCCATAGGGCTTAAGTCGGAGTATAAAGACTCAACCATACGTTTTTCGACTTCGGTATTCACATCCAAAGAAGATATAGAGGATACGGTGGCTGCGCTTCGGTCACTGCTTCCGGAACTTCGAAGATATACAGCCAGATAAGGAGAAGACATGCTTCCTTTCAGGACCAACCTTACAATATTCATAATAGAATTTCTCTGCTCGGTGCTGCTGCAGACTTTCTATGCGGTATCCGAGTACGGAGTGGAGAGAGCTTTCCTTGCCGCCCTCGGTCTGTTACCGGTGCTGCTGGTCTTTCTGATCTCCTATCATATAGAAAATGAGAGGATAGTGGTATACTGCCTTCTGGTCGCGGGAGTATCTTCGCTTTACTATATGAGTTTTGTGACTAAGACCCAGGGAATGCTGGTGTTTACTTTCCTTGCAACAGGTACCACCATAGCTCTCTTCCTGATCCAGCAGGCACTGATAGTTTATTTCGCTCTTACTTCCATAATACTCGTAGCGATGATAGCCTTCCAGCAGGATCTGGTACTGACCTTTTTTGACAGCAGCCAGTATGTATCCTATATCACGCTGTATGCATTTGCAGGTGTGGCGCTGATCTTCATCTCCTACAGTGTGGAAAAATACAAGACCGAGATGGAGGAAAAGAATGAGATAGCAAGGGAAGCCCTGGAAGCAAAGTCTAACTTTCTTGCGAACATGAGCCACGAGATACGTACCCCAATGAACGCCATCTACGGTATGGCAGAACTTCTCGGAGAGAAGGATTTCAATCCGGAAGAAAAGGAATATGTGGCTACGATCAAACGTTCTTCAGAGAATCTGCTGTCTATCATCAATGAGATACTGGATTTTTCAAAGGTCGATTCCGGTAAGATGGAGATAACGGAAGATCCGTACAGCTTTAACGAAATGCTGCAGGATGTGGTGACCATCATAGAGTTCCGTATGAGAGGCAAGAACATAGTACTCAGACTTGAGGTGGATCCTAAAGTGCCGACTACGCTTCTGGGTGATGAGACAAGGGTGAGGCAGATTCTCATAAATATTCTCAACAATGCTGTTAAGTTTACGAATCAGGGAGCCATCACCCTCGGCATACAATGGAAAGACGAGAGCATGGTATATAATACTGAACGGGGCCGCATGATAATACGCGTGCAGGATACCGGTATCGGTATCTCCGAGGAAAATATCAAAAAGCTGTTTACGGAATTCGGACAGATAGATACCAAGAAGAACAGGAACGTGGAAGGCACCGGTCTGGGACTGGCCATATGTAAAAGACTTGTTGATGCCATGAACGGTGAGATAAAGGTCAGCTCGAAGCTCGGAGTGGGAAGTACTTTCACCGTGGTGCTTCCTCAGAAGGTGTATGATTCCACGGAAAGCCACTTCGAATTCAGTCATCTGGAAAACAGGAGTACCAATACCTATACACCGGAGATAACAGCGCCGACCGCAAAGATACTGATAGTGGATGACAACAAAGTCAATCTCCAGGTGGCCGCCGAGCTGATGAAGATCTTCGGCATAGAGGCGCAGACCGTGGAGAGCGGGCCGGATGCCATAGACAGGATAGCAAAAAAGACCCAGCGTTATGATATGATCTTCATGGATCATATGATGCCTTTCATGGACGGTGTGGAAGCTACCAGACAGATAAGAGCCCTCGGCGGCTATGCCGCAAAGATACCCATAATCGCTCTTACCGCCAATGCGATAAAGGGTGTGGACAGGTTATTTATTGAAGCGGGGATGAATGATTATATACCCAAACCCGTACGTCTGGAACTCCTGGGAACCATACTCAAAAAATGGCTGCCGAAGGATAAGATATATGCATATGGTACTCCGGTAGAGGAAATAAAGGAAAGAGAAAGGGGCGCCGGCTGGGATCTTTTAAGTCTCGAAGAGAGGCTTGAACGTCTTGAAGGCATTGATATAGATACCGGCATCAAGAACTGCGGCGGAAAGAAGGCAACTTATATAGAGCTGCTCAGGACCTATTCCGGATCGAACCTTGCTTATCTGCTGGATGAATTCTATGAGAAGGAAGATCTGGAAAACTATGGGATAACGGCTCATTCCATAAAGGGAGCCAGCCTGTCCGTAGGGGCGACGGATATCGCCGATATGGCCTACAGCCTTGAAAGAGCCGCCAAGCGCGGTGATATCAATTATATCTGGGATCATCATGAGGAGCTGACGGCGGAGTACAAGAAGATACTGAGTATGCTGCATGCCATGTTCAGGGTGCAGTCGACAACTTTCTGACACTGTGGTATAATAGGACAAATTCAGAGGTAAAAGGAATTACTTCAGGGGGTATTTATAAATGTTCAGGGTTGCTATCTGTGATGACGAGGCAACGTCACTGCAGCTTAATACTGCGTTGACGGAGAATATACTTAAAGAAGAAGGGATACAGTACGAGATACAGACCTTTGACAGCATAGAGAAGATGGCAGACTCTCTGACCAAACCCGGAGAGCTGTTTGATGTATTGCTGTCGGATATACTGGCCAGCGGGATGAACGGAATAGAGGCCGCCGAGAAACTCAGGAGTCTCGGTGAGAAACTGGATATCATCTTCATATCCTCCACAGCGGAGTATGCGCTGGACGGATACAAGGTGCAGGCACTCAGATATCTGAAGAAGCCCGTAGATGTGGAGATGCTTAAAGAGGCACTGCTGATCTCCTACAGGAAGAATGCTCATAAGGACGGTCTGTCGGTCACCTGTGACGGCAAGCTTTATAATCTGGATTTCAAGGATATCATATTTATTGAGAGTCAGGCCAGGGATGTGGAGATCACGCTGAAAGACCGTAAAGTGGTAACACATATGAAGATCTCGGATATGGAGAAGATGCTGCCCGAGAATTTCTTCCGCTGCCACAGATCCTATATAGTGAATCTGGATGAGGTGGAGAATATCGAAAGATACCAGGCTACGATGAAGAATGAAGATTACATTCCCATCAGCCAGCAGCTCTACACCGAGATGAAGAGCAGGATGTATCAGAATACACGGTAAGAGGGAATATGATAAAAGCTTTTTTGATAAAGTACGCGGAGATAGCGATCAAAGGAAAGAACCGTCCGATCTTCGAAGACGCGCTGGTAAGGCAGATAAGGCGCAGTCTGAAAAAGGTAGAAGGTTCTTTTCATGTATATAAGACCCAGGGCAGGGTGCATGTGGAGACCGAGGGGGAATATGACTATTCAGGCGCCATGGATGCGCTTAAGAAAGTATTCGGCATAACGGCTATCTGTCCGGCATTGGTGCTGGAAGATGAGGGCTTTGACAGGCTGAAGGAAGAAGTAGTCGCATTTCTCAAAGAGTCTTATCCCGGAGAGGAGAAGACTTTTAAGGTCCATGCAAGACGCGCCAGGAAGAACTATCCGGTCAATTCGACCGAGATAAATGCGACCATGGGTGAGTATATACTTGAGAATATCCCGGGCTTCAAAGTCGATGTCCACGAACCTGAAGTCATGGTGGATATCGAGATCCGTGAGAAGATATATGTTTATTCGAAGAGCATACCCGGCGCAGGCGGCATGCCCACAGGCACCGGCGGCAAGGCTATGCTGCTGTTATCGGGCGGTATTGATTCGCCTGTTGCAGGTTATATGATAGCCAAGAGAGGCGTGCTCTTAAATGCTGTATATTTTCACGCGCCCCCTTATACCAGTGAGAGGGCAAAGCAGAAGGTGGCGGACCTTGCGGAGATAGTATCCCGTTATGCAGGGGAGATATGGCTGCATGTGGTCAATTTCACCGAGATACAGAAGTACATTTATGAGAAGTGCCCTCATGACGAACTGACTATCATCATGCGAAGATACATGATGCGCATCGCGGAGAGGATAGCGGAGGAAACGGAGTGCATGGCACTGGTGACCGGAGAGTCCATAGGACAGGTGGCTTCCCAGACCGTGCAGAGTCTGGCTGTTACCAATGAAGTATGCACGATGCCGGTGTTCAGGCCATTGATAGCTTTTGACAAAGAAGATATCATAAAGATCTCGAAAGACATAGATGCTTTTGAGACTTCCATACTTCCTTTTGAAGACTGCTGTACCATATGGGTGGCAAAACATCCCGTGACCAAACCCAGCGCAAAGATAATACGCAGGCACGAAGAGAACCTGAAAGAACTGATAGATGAGATGGTGGAAAGGGCTGTTACGGAGAGAGAGGTAATAAAGATAGATTAAAAAAGCCTCCCGATAAGGGAGGCCTTAGTAAGCGCAGAAAAGTTATTCTACTATATAAGGCTTGATGGAACTCAGTATATCGGCTGCATCAGCCTCGTCAGTTGCATGTATATCCAGCTCTATGGGCTTGGAGATATCCAGACTGAATATGCCCATGATGGACTTGGCATCGATGACATATCTGCCGGAAATAAGATCAAAGTCGCAATCAAACTTAGCTATCTCGTTGACAAATGCTTTAACTTTGTCTATGGAATCTATCAATATCTGTACGGACTTCATTGTAAGCACCTCCCTTCCCGTATATCTTAAAACATGAGAGGAAATAAGTCAAGAGTACCATGAAGACAGCGTCATTGCACAATCTGGGCTGTAAAGTCAATGCATATGAGATGGATGTGATGGAGCAGATACTGCGCTCAAAAGGCTATGAGATAGTGCCTTTCGGAGAGAGGGCGGATGTGTGCATCATCAACACCTGTACGGTCACAAATATTGCCGACCGTAAGAGCAGGCAGATGCTGCATAAGGCCAGGAGCGAAAACCCCGGGGCCGTGATCGTGGCTGTGGGCTGCTATGTACAGACCGGTCTCGAGGAAGCTCTTAAGGATGAGGGCATCGATCTGTGCATAGGAAATAACAATAAGTCAAGGATAGCCGAGATACTTGAGAAGTACCTTAATGAGAGGGAAGCGGGAAAAGCGGATAAGA
This sequence comes from Lachnospiraceae bacterium, assembly GCA_016281335.1. Lineage (GTDB taxonomy): Bacteria > Bacillota > Clostridia > Lachnospirales > Lachnospiraceae > NK4A136. The sequence goes on from JAEEIK010000031.1 coordinate 21,957, forward strand.
TGCCTGGAGGCGATACGGTCAGCGATATGAAGGACTGCCCTTATGAAGAGATGCATCTTAAGGAACTGAGATCCAGAACCCGCGCATATATTAAGATACAGGACGGCTGCAATCAGTTCTGTTCCTACTGTATCATACCTTTTGCAAGAGGCAGGGTAAGATGCAGGGAGATCGAAGATATAAAGAACGAGGTGGAAGGACTGGCAGCAGCGGGCATCAGCGAGTTCGTGCTGACGGGCATAAACGTAAGCGCCTTCGGCGGCTTGGAGCTGGTGAAGCTGATAAAGGAGCTGAATGCCATAGGGGAGGTTAAGCGCATACGTATGAGTTCCCTTGAACCCAGGCTGTTTACCGAGGAGTTCGTACGGGAGCTTAAGAGCATAGATAAGCTCTGTCCTCATTTCCATCTGTCCCTGCAGAGCGGCTCGGACAGTGTGCTTAAGCGGATGAACAGACATTACGGCACGGAGGAATATGCAGGGAAGGCTGAACTGTTAAGGCAGTATTTCCGTGACCCTGCCATAACCACCGATATCATTTCGGGCTTTCCCGGTGAGACCGAGGAAGAGTTTGAAGAGACCTATGCATTTGCGAGACGCATAGGCTTCTATGAGATGCATGTCTTCAAGTATTCCAGAAGGGAAGGGACCGTGGCGGCTAAGCTGCCGGGGCAGCTGACAGACAGGCAGAAGGCAGCAAGGTCCGAAAAACTCATAGCTCTCGGACATAAGATGAGCGAAGAGTATGTTTTGCGGCATTTGGGCGAAGAGAGGGAAGTGCTCTTTGAAGAACTCAGGCAGATAAACGGAAAAGACTATGTCTGCGGGCATACACCGGAATATCTGCATGTGGCAGCAGAAGCCGGGGAGGAACTCTGCGGGAAGATATGCAGGGTGAAACTCAGCGAAGTATTAGGGGAAGAACATATTCTGGGGGTGTTGATATAATTTACATAATATTGTATAATATTGAACGATTATGAGGAAGTATGCCTGATTTTCAAACTGAAGGGAGCAAACCCCTCATCCGCCCCTGCGGGGCACCTTCTCCCCAGAGGGGAGAAGGCAGAAGGGAGAAATAGAAATGAGTGACAATAACATTAGCAGAACACAGTTTTTTAAGGTGGAGCTGGAGCAGGTTGACAGCGTGAAGATGATACTTGAGGAAGTCTTCAATGCTCTGAGCGAGAAGGGCTACAACCCGGTGAACCAGATCGTTGGTTATATCATGTCGGGGGATCCCACTTATATCACCAGCCATAAAAATGCCAGAAGCATAATAATGAAGGCTGAGAGGGATGAGCTGGTTGAAGAACTCCTGACCGAATATATTAAGAATAACGGCTGGGCAATGGAAGAGGAAGAGGATGAGTGATATCGGCAAAAGGATCATGGGGCTGGACTTCGGCAGCAAGACAGTGGGCGTTGCCTTAAGCGACCTGCTTAAGATGACTGCGCAGGGAAAAGAGATAATCCGCAGGGAAAGGGAGAATCACTTAAGACAGACCTGCGCCAGAATAGAGGAGCTGATACAGGAAAACGACGTGGAACTGATAGTGCTGGGATATCCCAAATATCTGAACGGCACTGAAGGTGAGCGCGCCGAAAAGACAAAAGAATTTAAAGAAATGCTGGAGAGGCGGACAGGTCTTGACGTGATACTCTGGGACGAGAGGCTGACCACCGTTGCGGCAGACAGGTACATGGATGAAGCGGGGATCAAAGGCGCCAAGCGGAAAGAGCTGGTGGATGAGATCGCTGCTGTGTTTATTTTACAGGGCTATCTGGATTCATTGAATTAAGGGGGTAAATGTGGAGAAGATAAAGATCGATACCGAAGACGGAGCCATAGAATTATTTATACTTGAGCAGACTGTTGTCGGCGGAAAGAATTATTACCTTGCTGCCGATGATGAAGAGGGGGATTCCGACGCATACATACTCAGGGATGACTCTGCAAAAGAGGATGAGGATGCGGAGCTGGTCTTCGTGGAAGATGAGTCGGAGCTGAAGGCGATAGGAGATATCTTTGCGAGCCTTTTGGATGATACGGACATAGTATAGAGGGGTTATGAAGAAAAACGAAAACATGGAAGATAAGCCTGTCCTTAAGATGATACCCTTAGGCGGGCTGGAACAGATAGGTATGAACATCACCGCATTTGAATACGGTGACAGCATCATGGTAGTGGACTGCGGCATGGGCTTCCCCGAGGATGACATGCTGGGGGTGGATCTGGTGATCCCGGATGTTAGCTACCTGGAAGAGAACATTGACAGGGTCAAGGGTTTCGTGATCACCCACGGACATGAGGATCATATCGGAGCCCTGCCTTATATACTGAAAAAAGTCAACGTGCCGGTATATGCGACCAAACTTACCATAGGCATAATAGCCCATAAGCTGGAAGAACACGGTCTGCAGGATTCGGTAGTTACAAAGGTCGTGAGCTTTTCACAGACCATAACGCTGGGTGATTTCCATGTGGAGTTCATCAGAACCAATCACAGCATAGTCGATGCGGCGGCGCTTGCCATATACACGCCCCAGGGCATCATAGTGCATACCGGTGATTTCAAAGTCGACTATACACCGATATTCGGTGATGCCATAGACCTGCAGCGTTTCGGAGAGCTGGGCAAAAAGGGCGTGCTTGCATTGCTCTGTGATTCCACCAATGCGGAAAGATCAGGCTTTACGCCTTCCGAATCGACAGTGGGCAAGACCCTTGCTTCTATCTTTGAGGAACAGAAGAACAAGAGGATAATCGTTGCCACCTTTGCTTCCAACGTGGACAGGGTGCAGCAGATAATCAATGCGGCGCACAAGTATGAAAGAAAGGTTGCGATAGAAGGCCGCAGCATGGTGAACATCATCAATACAGCCATAGAGCTTGAGAGACTGAGTGTTCCCGAGGATACGCTGGTAGAGCTGGATGAACTGAAGAATTATCCCGATGAGAAGACAGTGATAATCACCACGGGCAGCCAGGGCGAGAGACTGGCGGCTCTGTCCAGGATGGCAGGAGGCACCCACAAGAAGATAATGATCGGCCCCAGGGATGCCATCATCTTCTCGTCTCATCCGATACCCGGAAACGAGAAGGCTATCACGAAGATTATCAACGAGATCTTCATGAGAGGCGCAGATGTGATATTCCAGGATACGCATGTATCGGGACATGCCTGCCAGGAAGAGATAAAGCTGATATATGCGCTGACAAGACCCAAGTATGCGGTGCCGGTCCACGGCGAGTACAAGCATCTGAAGGCCAATGCCAAGCTGGCTGAGCAGATGGGTGTTGATAAGGATCACATCATAATCCTGGAGAGCGGTGATGTACTGAACTTTAAGAACGGTGTGGCTTCCAAAGACGGCCGGGTACAGAGCGGCTTCGTATTCGTTGACGGTCTCGGAGTCGGAGACGTGGGCAACGTGGTGCTGCGTGACAGACAGAGACTGTCCGAAGACGGCATAATACTTCTGGTCATGGCCATGGATGCTGAGAACAGGATAGTGTCCGGCCCCGAGATAGTGACCAGAGGTTTCGTATATGTAAAAGAATCCGACGAACTTCTCGAAGACATACATATGCTGATAGATGATACGATCTGTGAGCATTTTGAGAATGAGGGCGGAGGAAGGAATAAGCTGAAGAACAGCATAAAGGATGCGGTGAGCGAGTTTGTCTGGAAACGTACAAAGAGGAGACCGATGATACTGCCGGTGATCCTGGATATCGATTGAGGTGGCTTATGACAGAAGTAGATAACGAGCTTTTTCAGCTGATAGAAGCAGTCAAGCATTCAAAGACCTACATCAATTACGACAGGGCGCGCATCACTTTGAAGAGCGATCCGGAATTGATGGAGCGGGTGAACAGATACAGGGATGAAAATTTCAAACTGCAGAATTCCGTTGATGACGGGACGCTGCACGACAGGATAGATGCGTTTGCGAAAGAAAACATGGAGCTTTCCGAAGAGCCGAGAGTCAGGGCATTTCTGAATGCGGAGCTGGCTCTGTGCAGGATGCTTCAGGAAATAAGTACGGGAGTAGTCGAAGGTATCGACTTCGAATAAGTTATGAGAGGAACAAAGAAATTTGCATGGGCAGTAGTGAAAGCGATGTTCGGCCTCGTGATCCTTGCAGTGATCATGATGCTTGTTTATCGTTTTGCCCTGGATGCATATGATTACGGATACAGGATATTTGATGAGAAGCCCATGAGTCCCGAGCCGGGACTTACCATGAGCGTTGCGATAGTGGAAGGCAAGTCGGTATCCGAGATAGGCAAGATACTTGAAGATAAGGGGCTGATCAGAAGCGGCACGCTCTTTTATCTTCAGGAGATGTTCTCTTCCTATCATAAGAAGCTGCAGCCGGGAGTATATGAACTGTCCACAGCCATGACCCCCGAAGAGATAATGGCGCTGATGTCCGCCGATAACGGGGACGATACAGAGGATGAGTATTATATACCGGAGAAGACCGTTGACAATTCCGGGGATATGATGTCGGATGAAGCAGATGATACCGAAGAGGCCGCTGAAGGTGAAGACGTTCAGGAAGACGAAGAGCAGACAGACGGTGAAGAGCAGTGATAAAAGAAGATCCGGCTGCAATCTTTTTTGAAGGACTTGCCCCTGATATACCGGAAGCGCTCCTGGATATCAGGGATGAAGCGCTGGCAGAAGACGTACCTATAATAAGGAGCAGCGCGGCCGCGCTTCTTCGTTTTTTTATTCGAACCAGAAAGCCGGAGAGTATATTGGAGATAGGCACGGGTACCGGTTACTCAGCTCTCATCATGTGGGAAGCATCAGGAAGAAGCGCCCATATCACGACGATAGAAAAATATGAAAAGCGTATCCCTAAAGCTAAGGCGAACTTTGAAAGCTACGGCGCGGCAGGAAGCATAGAACTGCTGGAGGGAGATGCGACGGATATACTTAAAGAGCTTAAAGGAGTATATCAGTTTATCTTCATGGATGCGGCGAAGGGACAGTACCTGCATTTCTTTCCCGAGATAATGAGACTGCTGGCTCCCGGCGGGATGCTGGTAAGTGACAACATACTACAGGATCAGGATATGCTGAGATCCCGTTATGCGGTGAGGAGACGGGATCGCACCATACATGCAAGGATGAGGGAATACTTATATACCCTTTCACATAATGACGAACTGGAGACGCTGTTCCTCGAAGACGGGGACGGAATGAGCGTCTCGATCAAGAAGGATGGAAGATGAAAAAGCCGGAACTGCTGATACCTGCCGGCAGTCTCGATGTCTTTAAGGTGGCCGTGGACTACGGCGCCGATGCCGTATACATAGGCGGCGAGGCATACGGACTCAGGGCAAAGGCAAAGAATTTTTCATACGAAGATATGGCGCAGGCCATAAAGTATGCCCATGACAGAAACGTTAAGGTACATGTCACGGCAAATATCTTTGCGCATAATAAGGATATCGATGAGGCTGAAAATTATTTTAAGACTCTGAAGGAGCTTAAGCCGGATGCGCTTATCATCTCGGATCCCGGGATGTTTGAGACCGCAAGGGAAGTATGTCCGGAGATAGAGATACATGTTTCTACCCAGGCAAACAATACGAATTACAAGACCTGTAATTTCTGGCATTCGAGAGGAGCAAAGAGAGTGGTAATGGCAAGGGAACTGTCTCTTGCAGAGATAAAGGAGATAAGAAAGAGGACGTCGGAAGAACTTGAGCTGGAGAGCTTTATTCACGGCGCCATGTGCATTTCGTACTCCGGACGCTGTCTGCTCTCAGCCTTTATGACGGGGAGAGATGCCAATCACGGAGAGTGCACCCATCCATGCAGATGGAAGTATGCTCTGGTGGAAGAGACGAGACCGGGACAGTATATGCCCGTGGAAGAGAATGAAAGAGGAACATATATCTTTAATTCCAAAGACCTGTGCATGATAGAGCACATACCCGAACTCGTGGATGCCGGCATAGACAGCTTCAAGATAGAAGGCCGCATGAAGACAGCGCTCTACGTTGCAACGGTGGCCCGCACCTACAGAAAGGCCATTGACTGGTATGCCGAGTCTGAGGAATGTTACCGTGAACATATGGACTGGCTTAAGAAGGAGATAATGAGCTGTACTTACAGAGAGTACTGTACCGGCTTTTATTTCGGACATCCGGGTGAAGAAAGCCAGATCTACGGAAGCAATACCTATGTGCACGGCTCGGTATATCTGGGCAGAGTAGAAGAGGTAAAAGACGGATATGCGCTGATAACCCAGAAGAATAAGTTTTCGGTAGCCGAAGAGATAGAGATAATGAAAGCGGACGGCAGTGATATACCTACGATAGTCCTTTCAATGAAGAATGAGCAGGGTGAGAATATCAGCTCCTGTCCCCATCCCGAAGAAAAGATATGGCTTGAGGCAGATGTCTGTCCCGAAGTCGGAGACATAATAAGGAGAGTATCATGAGTGAAGTATTGAACATCGAGGAATTATTCGGAAGAAATGTGTTTACGATCGAGAAGATGCGTGTGCGTCTTCCCAGAGCCGTATATCACGAAGTGCGCAGAGTCATGGATGAAGGCGGTGAACTGTCGAAGACCAGCGCGGATATCGTGGCCAAGGCCATGAAAGACTGGGCCGTTGAAAACGGCGCAACCCACTATACACACTGGTTCCAGCCGCTTACCGGTATTACTGCGGAGAAGCATGATGCTTTTGTGACGCATCCGGATGATGAGGGAAGGATGCTCCTTGAGTTTTCGGGAAAAGAGCTGATAAAGGGTGAACCCGATGCTTCCTCATTTCCTTCGGGCGGACTGCGCGCTACCTTCGAGGCCAGAGGTTATACCGCCTGGGACATTACCTCACCTGCCTTTCTTAAGGATGATGCAACGGGGAAGATACTCTGCATACCTACTGCTTTCTGCTCCTATACCGGAGAGGCGCTGGACAAGAAGACTCCGCTTTTGCGTTCCGAGGAAGTTATCAGTGAGCAGGCTCTGCGTATAGTAAAACTCTTCGGTAACACAGCTGCGAAAAAAGTATACAGCTCCGTGGGCATAGAGCAGGAGTATTTTCTGATAGACCGTGAAAAATATTTAAAGAGAGCAGACCTGATCTTCTCGGGTCGTACGCTTTACGGAGCTATGCCGCCTAAAGGACAGGAACTTGAAGATCACTACTTCGGCGCCATAAGGGAACGCATCGGCGCATATATGAAGGATCTGAATATCGAACTGTGGAAGCTGGGCGTGACCGCGAAGACCCAGCATAATGAGGTGGCACCCGCACAGCACGAGCTGGCCCCCATATATGAAAACGGCAATGTGGCCGTTGATCACAATCAGCTGGTAATGGAGACGATGAAGAAAGTGGCGGGACGCCACGGTCTCATGTGCCTGCTGCACGAAAAGCCTTTTGCCGGAGTGAACGGTTCGGGCAAGCATGACAACTGGTCACTGGTGACTGACAACGGAATGAACCTGCTGGATCCGGGACTTACACCGAATGAAAACATTCAGTTCCTGCTGGTGCTTGCCTGCATCATAAAAGCCGTTGACGAACATGCGGATCTGCTCCGCCAGTCAGCAGCTGATGTAGGTAATGATCACAGACTGGGAGCGGATGAAGCGCCGCCCGCGATCATCTCGGTATTCTTAGGTGACCAATTGGAAGACGTGGTCAGGCAGCTGGTATCAACGGGTACAGCAAAGAAGGCAAAGAAGGGCGGCAAGCTGGAGACAGGTGTTTCCACGCTTCCCGAACTTGACAGGGATGCAACGGACAGGAACCGCACCTCACCCTTTGCATTTACCGGTAATAAATTTGAATTCAGAATGGTAGGTTCTTCCGATTCCGTGGCAGGACCCAATACCACACTCAATGCCATAGTTGCGGAGAGCTTCGCGGAAGCTGCCGACAGGCTTGAGAAAGCTGAAGACTTTGATATGGAAGTGCATGATATCATCAAGGAATTCCTGACGGATCACCAGAGGATCATCTTTAACGGTGACGGTTATTCCGAGGAATGGGTGAAGGAAGCCGAGAGGAGAGGGCTTCCGAATATCAGGTCCATGGTGGAGAGTGTCGAAGCGCTGCTTACGAAAAAGTCGGTGGCGATGTTTGAGAAGTTTAAGATATTTACCAGATCGGAACTCTCATCCAGAGCAGAGATACTCTATGAGACCTATTCCAAGTGCATTAATATAGAGGCAATGACCATGCTGGATATGGCAGGCAAGCAGATAATCCCTGCTGTCATGAAGTATACAGGCCGGCTCGGAGAAGGAGTAACTGCGCTGCTTAATGCGCGCGCTGATGCTTCGGTGCATACCGACATGCTGAACAGATGCACGGAGCAGCTCATAAAGATGAAGAAAGCTCAGGAAAAACTGAAGAAGGATCTGGAGAAAGCAAATAAAACAGCGGACGGCAAGAAGAAAGCCGTATACTACAGGGATGTGATCTGTGCCGATATGTCAGCCCTGAGGGCTCCCGCCGATCAGCTGGAGATGATGGTGGATAAGGAAATGTGGCCTTTCCCTACTTACGGCGACATACTGTTTGAGGTATAAGAGAGGATATATCTGTGGGAAAAAGATTATTACTGGACTGTACGCTCAGGGACGGCGGTTACGTCAACGACTGGGATTTCGGACATGATGATCTGATAAAGATCTATGAGAGACTGTGTCTGGCCGGCGTTGATATGATTGAAGTCGGTTTCCTGGATCAGCGCAGACCTTATGACAGAAACAGGAGCATACTTCCGGATACCGCTTCGGTAAGGACTACCTTCGGCATGGCTGAAGGCAGACCTCCCATGGTAGTCGGCATGATAGATTACGGCACCTGTCCCATAGAATGTGTGGAAGACTGCGAGGATTCTTTTCTTGACGGCATCAGGGTCATCTTCAAAAAACAGAAGATGCATGAAGCCATGGAATTCTGCGGACAGCTGAAAGAAAAGGGTTATAAGGTATTTTCACAGCTGGTGTCCATTACCGCTTATTCAGATGAAGATATTATGGAACTCATCGGGCTTGTAAACGAGGTAAAACCTTATGCGGTATCGATGGTTGATACCTACGGTTTGCTGGATCCCGCATGGCTCACACATTATTTTGAGATACTGGATGCTTGGGTTGATAAGGACATCGCAGTAGGATTCCATGCCCATAATAACTTCCAGCTGGCTTATGCAAATGCCATGACTTTTCTTAAAAAAGACAGGGAGAGGGACATACTCGTTGACGGTACCCTCTTCGGTATGGGAAAGAGCGCCGGCAACGCGCCGCTGGAGCTCCTTGCCATGTATATGAACGAGAATTATGAAAAATCCTATGACGTATCACAGATGCTGGAAGCTATAGAGGAGAACATCAGACCTTTCTATGCAAAGGCGCCCTGGGGATACAAGACCTTCTTCTATCTGAGCGCTTCCAACAAGTGTCATCCGAGTTATGTGGATTATTTTCAGAGAAAGGGAAATCTCTCGATAACCAAGCTGAACAGACTCCTTTCGATGATACAGCCCGAAGAAAAGAAGCTGCTCTATGACAAGGACCTGGCGGAAAGTCTTTACAGAAAATATGTGGATGAAGATCTGGATGATGAGGAGAGTCTTAAGAAGCTCAAAAAGATCTGCGAAGGAAAAGAAGTGCTGCTGATCGGCCCGGGTAAGAACATACAGCTGCAGGCTGATATGGTTGAGCGTTTCCTGAATGAGCATGACTGTGTCAGCATCTCCTTTAACTATATTCCGAAGAATATCAAACCTGACTACGTGTTCATAACCAAGGCAGGACGCTATCACGAACTGACAGGCATACTCCATGAGAATCCCGATATAGGCGTGATAGCGACTACGAACTTAGAGCCGCTCTCCAAGAACTTTGACATGAGCTTCGGCAGGGAACCCCTGCTTGAACAGAAGGAAGCCATTACCGACAATCCTTTCCTGATGATGTTAAAGATCTTAAGAAGGGCGGATATAAAGAAGGTGAACTGCGCCGGGCTGGACGGTTACTCGGATACAGAGGACAACTATGTGAATCCCGGAATGGAATATGATTTTGTAAAAGCCGAAGCTCAGCATCTGAACAGATATATAAGAAACGTGCTGGCAGATGATTATTCCGATATAGAGATAGAATTCATAACCTTCTCGCTCTATAACAAGATCGAAGATATCGACAGCGGAAGCTTTTAAATATAAGGGAAGAGAGACAGGATATGGAAATAAGAGTTGCGGATTATATAGCGGAGTTCCTTGCGGATCACGGCATGAAGGACTGCTTTATGGTGACCGGCGGCGGAGCCATGCATCTTGATGATGCAATAGGACATAATGAGAGGATACACTGTGTATTTGATCATCACGAGCAGGCCTGCGCTATAGCGGCAGAGGGCTATACCCGTATGACAGGAAAGCTTGCCGCAGTCTGCGTGACCAGCGGCCCCGGAGGCACTAATGCCATTACCGGAGTCATGGGCGGCTGGCTGGATTCGATCCCGATGTTTGTCTTATCGGGACAGGTGAAGCGGGAAACTACCATAGGCGCATATCCGGAGCTTAACTTAAGACAGCTGGGTGATCAGGAATTTGATATAGTCAGCTCGGTTAAGAACATGACAAAATATGCGGTGTCTGTCTATGTGCCGAGAGAGATCGCCTATCATCTGGAGAAGGCTTACTACCTTGCGCTTGAAGGCAGGAGGGGACCTGTGTGGTTGGATATACCTTTAGATGTGCAGGGCGCAAAGATAGATACCGACGAGCTGCTGCATTTCGATCCTAAGGCTGAGAGGCCCTGGGACGTTCCGGAGATAAAGGACAGTGTCATAGAGATGCTTACAGCGAAGCTGAAGGCTTCAAAGTCACCGCTGGTGCTGGCGGGCACAGGCATCAATCCCGGCGGGGCCAGGGAGAAGCTGCTTAAGTTTCTTGAAAAATATAAGATACCGGCAGTTACCGCATGGAATGCCAACGATACCGTGGCTTTTGACAATCCTTATTTTGCGGGCATGCCCGGGACCGTAGGAACCAGACCCGGAAACTTTGCGGTACAGAATGCCGACCTGCTCATAAGCCTCGGCTGCCGCATGAACATAAGGATGATAGGTTACAATCATTTTGATTTTGCAAAGAATGCCTTTAAGGCAGCAGTGGACATAGATGAGAGGGAACTGCACAAACCTACCTTAAGGCTTGATCTGCCGATACACGGTGATCTTAACGAGTTCCTTGATAAGATGCTGGCACAGGATTATGAACCCGCAAGTCAGCATGAAAAGTGGGTTTCATGGTGCAGGAGTCTGGTAGAAAAGTATCCTTCGGTAAGAGAGGGCATGCATGGGGACGGACTCATCAATCCCTATGTGTTCATTGATAAACTTTTCGGAGAATTAAAGTGCGATGACCGCATCATCTGCGGAAACGGCAGTGCCTGCGTCATCACTTTCCAGGCTGCGAAGATAAAGCAGGGACAGAGGATGTTCACCAACTCGGGCTGCGCAGCCATGGGCTACGGTTTTCCGGCAGCCCTGGGAGTTGCCGTATCGGATAATTCAAAGCGCACTGTCTGCATAGACGGAGAGGGCAGCTTTATGATGAACCTGCAGGAACTGGCAACCGTAGTGCAGAATAAGCTGAATCTTAAGATATTTATCATAAACAACAACGGCTATCTTTCCATCAGACAGACCCAGACCAATCTGTTCAAGCCGCCTCTTATAGGAGTGGATCACGAAAGCGGTGTGGGCTTCCCGGATTTTAAAAAGCTGGCGGATGCTTTCGGGCTGGAATACAGAAGACTGGACAGCGAGAAAGATGCGGAAGGCATCATAAGGGAAGTGCTGGAGGGCGAAGGTCCGGTCATCTGCGAAGCGGTGGTGGATCCCACCCAGAACTTCGAGCCCAAGTCTTCTTCAAAAGTATTGCCGGACGGACGCATAGTATCTCCTTCGCTTGATGACATGGCTCCGTTCCTGGATCGAAGCGAATACGAAGGAGTGAAGTATGTTTAAGAATGTTTTGTTTGACCTGGACGGTACCCTCCTTGATACCACCGAAGGCATACTGATCAGCATTAAATACACCATAGATAAACTGGGACTGAAAAAGCTCGATGAGGAGACCATAAAGACTTTTATCGGACCGCCGGTGCAGAATTCCTTTATGGACAAGTGCGGCACGAATGAAGAAGAAACGCTGGAAGCCACAAGGGTATTCAGGGATCATTACAGCAACGAGACTCTGTTCATGGCAAAGCCTTACGAAGGCATATACGAACTCTGTGAGAAGTTAAAGGAGCGGGGAACGAAGCTGGCCGTAGCCACTTATAAACGAGAAGACTATGCGCTGAAGCTGCTTAAGCATTTTGATTTTGACCGATACTGCGATCCGATGCACGGGGCCGACGCCAACAATATCCTGAGAAAAGACGACATAGTAAGAATGTGCATGGAGGAGATGGGCGCAAAGAAGGAAGATACGGTGCTCATCGGGGATACGGTGCATGATGCCCTGGGAGCCGAGAGAGCCGGTGTCGGATTCATAGCGGTGACTTACGGTTTCGGCTTTAAAAACGCAGAGGATGTAAAGGAATACAGGAACGCGGGAGTAGCCGAAAAAGCTTTGGATATACTGAATTTTTAGTTGAAAATAAAGTGTGCAGGTGATAAAATATTTAGGGATTCCACGAGAGGAGAACAGTTATGGATAATTTCATGGATAAGCTTGCTGAAAAGTATAACGCGACTGATATGATCAAGGCCAACTCACAGGCTGAGACGGCGCAGATGCAGAGTCTGCAGGAACAGGTGGAAAGCTATGAAACCGTGCTTCAGGAAATGCGTAAGCTGAATTACAAGAATTCAGAGCTTACCGAGAAAATGTATGCTCTCGTGGATGAGAGTCTTGAGAAGGTGCGCACGCTCCAGATAGAAGCAAAGGAAGGCGGCGCTACCCCCGAAGCTGCATCCATAGAGATGAGCGAAGCTGTGGGACGCGCAGTCAGCGAAGCTGTAGACAGCATGGACATCAGCGGTATCAAGGATCAGCTGTTCGAGATCAGGCAGTCCAATACCAACACCGAAGAGAGCTTAAGCGCAGTAGCTGCCGCAGTGGCGTCCATGCAGAGCGGTTCCTCCAATGTGACAAGGGATGAGATACTGGAGGCCATCAAGGAAACCGATGATTCCTTAAGGGATCAGATGAATGCAATAGCTACGGCTATACAGCAGCTGCCTAATTCCGTAGTCAGCGAGACAAGGGAGATATCTTCATCCACCGATATCAGTGAGCTTGAGGAAACCCTTAAGGCTGTACAGGACAGCGTAGGAAGCATGAGTGATAAGCTCGGCAGCATCGATGAGATGATACGCGAGCTTAAAGATAAAGAGCCTGCAGTGCAGACCGTGAATATGGCTGCGCCTGTGGAAGCGCCGGATATGAGCGGTATCGAGAACAATACCAAAGATATCCTTGATAAGATCGAAGAGCTCAGGCAGGCATCACAGATAGGAAGCATAAATGCGGAATCACTTTCCGCAATAGCGCAGTCCGGTACCAAGACCCAGGATCTGCTGACCGAGATAAAGGCTTCGCTTCAGGAACAGGCAGACAGGGCCATTCCCGAGCCTGCTCCGGCAGTAGAGTTTGACAATTCCGAGGTACTGAATGCGATAGAGGGCATTAAGGGAAGCATAGCAGAACTCAGTGAAGCACAGAGAGAAGCTGCGTCAAGCGCGCCTGCAGAGGCTCCCACGGATTACAGCCCCAACTTTGAAGAACTGAATCTTTCATTAAGGACACTCAGAAGCGCTACCGACGAGAACCGGAATGCCCTTAAGTCTGCGCTTGACAGCGCTTCTTACGGCATCAAGCAGGACAACAGGGAGATCGTAGGAGTACTCCAGCGTCTCAATTCCACCATCAGTACCAACTTCGATCCCATCCTTAAGGAAGAGGAAGAGAAGATCAAGACTGAGGAAGCTCATAAGTTCCTTGATGACCGCATGAAGCAGACCGAAGACTTCATGCACAAGGAGAGCGTAAAGGTATACCGCAATGTTCAGGCGGTATTGAATGAGAAGAGCGACAAGCAGACCGAGAGCCTTGAAGAAGCAATTAAAAAGATAGCTAACGGTGTAAGCGCCGTTAAGAAGATCGCTATAGTCAGCATGATACTCGGAATGGCAGATCTGGCAGTGCTCATACTGTACATCACGGGTGTCTTCCATTGATGGAGATCAGGGAGCGTACCTTAGCGGATAACCTTAAGCGTATACGCACCCGCAGGAATTTAAGTCTGGAAGCTGTGGCCGGCCTTACGGGGGTGAGCCGCAGCATGCTTGCGCAGATAGAGAGGGGGGAATCCAACCCCACCGTTTCCACCATTAACAAGATCACGGCAGGACTGAGGATAAGCTACGAGGAATTGCTGTGCCCGAAGAAGGACGAGCTGAGGATCATAGATCCGGAGTTTCTCGGAGAGTATTCTGAGAGGCCGGGGAAGTACCGCAGCTTGATGATCTTTCCTTATGAGGCCGGCCGGAACTTCGAGCAGATGAAGGTGGAGATATGGCCCGGGCAGGTATGCGGTAATCTGATGCCAGGGGAAGAGATGAACGAATATGTGAGCGTGATAAGCGGTGAGCTGGTCCTCAGAGTCGGGAGCGAAGAGTACAACCTGATCGAAGGCATGAGCGCAAGGATACCTGCAGGCAGCGAGCATGTATACTGTAACCGCACGGCAGCGCAGCTGATACTGATGATCATTTTTTCAAAAGAATAACTGATGAGATCCATATATTACGGAATAAGATGCGTTACTAAACTGAGAACAGCCCTTTTTGTTACCGGGCTGTTTTTCCTGTTGGTGCCGAATCTTCCCGAATATGAATTCCGCCTGCCGGAAAAAAGGAGCCTGATATATGCCGGAGGGGAGCTGATCGGCGCAACTACGGATACGGAGCGTGTCAAAAGCCTGCTGATGCAGGCGCGAAGAGAACTGTCGGCAGAAGAGGGCAGCTTCCTGATACCCGAGATAGTGCCGGAACTGAGACCTGACACGGAGGGTATCTCGGAGAAGAACAGCAGCGATGAAGAGATAAAGCAGGCATTCAGGCAGTATATGGCTGCCAACAGACTGCCCGCTGTGGAGCGCAGTTATACCGTAAAGGTCAATGACACCATAGTCAGCGTAAAGGATGCGGATACGGTCAAAAACATCCTTGATGATGCGCTGGCCGTTTATGATACCGAAAGAAAGTATGAGGTGCAGCTGGTAAAGGACACGGACAGGGAGCTGACGGTACTTAGGGCGGACATAAGGAAGAGCGGCGAAGAAAGCGATATCTCGGAAATAACGGAACCTGCGGGAGCGGCGCTTATCACCGAGGAGATAGGTGAGCCCGAAGAGAGCGAAATAAGCGGATTTGATTCATTTGATTACGGGCTGGAGGAAGTGGGTTTCTCCGAGTACATTGAAATAAGCGAAAGCTGCGTGGATGAGACGGAGCTGCTGGAAGCGGCTGCAGCAGCGGACCTGCTCACAGGCATGCAGGCCCAGCAGCAGATATACAAGGTTCAGAGCGGAGATACGCTGTCGGTGATCTCTTTAAATCTGCAGATGCCGCTGGACGAGATAATAGAACTCAATGATGAGCTTGAAAACGAGAACTCGATCATCAGACCGGGGCAGGAACTGTTGATCACCGTGCCTGAGCCGGCGCTGTCCGTACTCTGGACCGAGACCGCGCGCTGTGAGGAGATCTACGATCTGCCAATAGAATATGTTTACAATGATGAGTGGTACACCAATAAGAAGGTAACACTGAAAGAGCCTTCTGCCGGATATCGCGAGGCGGTGAACCGCATCACCAGGAAGAATGACGAGATAGTGGACACCGAAGTTTTATATGAAGAGGTGGGCATAGAAGCCGTGGCCAAGGTGGTGGAGATAGGCACCATAGCGCCGCCTACTTATATCAAGCCTCTTTCCGGCGGACGCATATCCTCAACCTTCGGACGTCGCAGCCAGCCCAAGAAGGGCGCAAGCACTTATCATAAAGGTGTTGATATAGCGGTGCCTACCGGGACCAGTGTATGGGCTTCCTCGGGCGGAACCGTGACCAGAGCCGGCTGGGCCGGAGGCTACGGAAACGTGGTCTGCATACAGCACGCCGACGGCAAGGAGACCAGATACGGTCACTTAAGCAAGATTTATGTAAAGGCCGGCCAGCAGGTGCGCCAGGGCCAGGTCATAGCGGCCAGCGGCTCGACGGGAGTAAGCACAGGACCTCATCTGCACTTTGAGATAAGGATAGGCGGCGAGGCAGTGAACCCTATGAATTATGTAAACTTCTAATTTAATTTTGACAATTAACCGCGGATATTATATAATAACGGACTGTGGGTGCGTGAAAAGCGACCACTTGATTACGGAGTGACTATGGACAGGTATGCTATACAGGGGGGAGAACCCCTGGTTGGAGAAGTACAGATCGGCGGAGCAAAGAATGCTTCACTTGCCATACTAGCAGCAGCCGTGATGACTGATTCAAAAGTTAATATAGAGAATGTACCGGATGTGACTGACGTCAATGTGCTCTTGAAAGCTATGGAGCGTATAGGAGTTAAGGTGGAACGTCCGGATCGTCATACGGTAGTAATGGACTCTTCGAATATACAGAGCTGTGTTATCGATGACGAATATATCAAGCGTATACGTGCATCTTATTATCTGGTGGGAGCATTGCTTGGCAAGACCAAACAGGCGGAAGTGCCCCTTCCCGGCGGATGCAATATAGGCGTAAGAGCCATTGACCAGCATATCAAGGGATTCAAGGCTCTCGGCGCAAAAGTACGCATACAGCACGGCTGCATCATCGCGGACGCAGCCGAACTCCGCGGTAATCATGTATTCTTTGATAAGGTATCGGTAGGAGCGACCATCAATATAATGATGGCTGCCTGCATGGCTGTGGGCAAGACTATCATAGAGAATGCGGCTAAGGAACCCCATGTGGTTGATCTTGCCAACTTCCTTAACAGCATGGGAGCCAACATAAAGGGCGCAGGTACCGATGTGATCCGTATAAAAGGCGTGGAGAAACTCCACGGTACTACTTATGCGGTGATCCCCGACCAGATAGAAGCGGGAACTTTCATGCTGGCCAGTGCAGCCACTCACGGCGATGTGCTGGTACGCGGTGTTATCCCCAAGCATCTTGAGAGCATCACAGCCAAGCTTTGCGAGATAGGCTGTCATGTGACCGAATATGACGATGCGGTAAGGGTATCCGCTCCGGAGCCTCTTACATCAACTCAGGTAAAGACCCTGCCTTATCCCGGTTTCCCTACGGACATGCAGCCGCAGATCACGGTGGCATTGGGACTGGCACAGGGAACCAGTATAGTGACGGAAGGTATCTTCGAAAACCGTTTCAAATATGTGGAAGAACTGATACGCATGGGAGCTTCCATTAAAGTGGAAGGCAACATGGCTGTCATCACGGGTGTACAGAAGTACACGGGCGCAAGCATTTCGGCTCCCGACCTGCGAGCAGGCGCGGCGCTGGTAATAGCGGCGCTGGCGGCAGAGGGCGAGACCATCATTGAAGATACCAGCTTTATCGAGCGCGGATATGAAGCCTTTGAAGTAAAGCTGCGTGAGCTCGGAGCAAAGATAGAGCGCATTTCATCTGACAGAGACCTGACTAAATTCCACTTAAGATTCGCATAATGTTTTTATTCTGATACATTTTTCTTGCAATAAGTATTTTTTTATTTTATAATTTTACCCATGAAACATGTATATATAGAGGTGCTTAAGCCCGATATGATAGTCGCCAGCGACATCATTTCCGACAATAAGCTCATCTACCCCAAAGGATATAAACTCACTTCACGCGCCATAGAGCGTCTTTCTACCTATGGTGTTAAATCCATACGTATAGAAGATCCGGGATATGATATAGAGGAGATCGTTGACGATGCTCCTCCCAAAGCTGCTTCCGACAGCGAACCTTCGCATTTTGAGAAGATAAAGGACAGTGAGGAATATAAGCAGTTCCGTGAAGGCTTCATCGAGACCGTCGGAGGTCTTAAGAAAAATCTCAACGACATAGTAGAGAAGAACAAACCCATCGATGTGGATGACATGATCGGAGATACCCTGCGTATCTTAAGTTCGCAGTCAAGCACTTACAGCGTATTTGATATGCTGCATAACATGCGCGACTTTGATGACCTGACCTACACCCATTCGATGAACGTGGCTATGATATGCAATGTCTTCACACACTGGCTGGGCTTCAAGCCGGAGCAGATCGAGCTGGCTACTGCCTGCGGAATGCTCCATGATATAGGAAAGCTGAAGATAGATGATGCGATCATCAAGAAGCCCGATAAGCTTACCGATGAAGAATTCCTGCTGATCAAGGCTCATCCTCTTGAGGGCTATAAGATACTGCAGCCCCAGAAGATCAGCGATCACATAAAGCTGTCCGCACTGGAGCATCATGAGAAGTGCGACGGTACGGGCTATCCGATGCATTTGGTATCCCAGAAGATAGACGGATATGCCAAGATAGTTGCCATTGCAGATGTTTACGATGCTATGACAGCCGACAGATGTTACAGAGAGGGACTTTGTCCCTTCAAGGTGATCGAGATATTTGAGCAGGAAGGTCTGCACAAATACGAGATCAGCTATGTTATGAGATTTCTTGAGTGTGTGGTCAACACATATATCGACAGCCGTGTTCAGCTGACTGACGGATCCATAGGAACGGTCAAGTGGATCAACAAGCAGCAGCTCTCCAAACCCATGCTCCAGATGAGCGACGGCTCTTTCATTGAGCTCGCCAAGACCCCCGGACTTAAGATAGAGAAGATCCTGTAATTTCTACTTGACAGCGATAAGCTCATGGGGTATTCTTGTAGGCGTGACAATCAGATATCGGAAGTTCTCTTATTCAGAGTGGTGGAGGTACATAGGACCTGTGAAGCCACGGCAACCCCTTGAAAAGGAAGGTGCCAACCTGAGCGATATTATCGAACAATAAGAGGATCTGCTTATGGGATCCGCTTATTATAGCGGATTTTTTTATGACAGAAAGGCTTATGGAGAGCTTCCTCAATAAAACGGAGGAATTAAAAAATGGAAGAAAAGATCTTATTTACTTCGGAGTCGGTGACTGAAGGACATCCCGACAAGATCTGCGACAACATCTCGGATGCGGTGCTGGATGCGCTGATGGCACAGGATCCTATGAGCCGTGTTGCCTGCGAGACAGCGATCACTACGGGTCTGGTGTTGGTAATGGGCGAGATCACCACTAAAGCGCAGATCGATGTGCAGAAGATCGTGCGCGATACGATCCGCGAGATCGGTTACGATCATTCAGACAAGGGCTTTGACTGTGATACCTGCGGTGTTATCGTAGCGCTGGACAAGCAGAGCGCCGATATCGCAATGGGCGTTGACAAGGCTCTGGAAGCAAAGGAAAACAAGATGAGCGACGCTGAGATCGAGGCTATAGGCGCCGGCGATCAGGGTATGATGTTCGGTTTTGCAACCAACGAGACCGAAGAGTACATGCCTTATCCCATTTCACTTGCGCACAAGCTGACAAGACAGCTTACAAAGGTACGTAAGGACGGAACCCTTTCTTATTTAAGACCGGACGGAAAGAGCCAGGTCAGTGTTGAGTATGATGAGAACGGTAAGGCAAAGAGGCTGGAAGCAGTGGTACTTTCCACCCAGCATGCGGCTGATGTAAGTCAGGAGCAGATCCATGAAGATATAAAGAAATATGTGCTGGATCCGGTGCTTCCCGCTGACATGGTGGATGCGGATACCAAGATCTTCATCAATCCCACAGGCCGTTTCGTTATAGGCGGACCCAACGGTGATTCCGGACTTACCGGAAGGAAGATAATAGTTGACACCTACGGCGGATATGCTCGTCACGGCGGCGGAGCTTTCTCCGGCAAGGACTGCACCAAGGTGGACCGTTCCGCAGCTTATGCTGCAAGATATGTGGCAAAGAATATCGTGGCAGCAGGTCTTGCAGACAAGTGTGAGATACAGCTTTCCTATGCCATAGGTGTGGCACAGCCCACTTCACTGCGCGTGGATACCTTCGGAACAGGCAAGCTTCCCGAGACAAAGATACTTGAGATCGTAAGAGAGAACTTTGATCTGCGTCCCGCAGGAATAATCAAGATGCTCGATCTGAGAAGACCTATCTACAAACCTACCGCTGCTTACGGACATTTCGGACGCACGGATGTGGATCTTCCCTGGGAGAATACCGACAAGGCAGAAGTTCTGAAAAAATATCTGTAAAAAACTTAATTACTAAAAAGAGGCGCTCAGGCGCCTTTTTTTGCTTGTTTTTACAAGATATAGTGCTTTGTGCTTTTAAAATCCACTGCGTTGTGATATAATTTTTGCCAAATGGACTTCTAAAAGATTGACCGGAGGAAACAAGCAGGAGGCAGACCTTATTCTGCCCAAAAGGAGGACAAATGAGAAAACGAATGTTAGCAATGCTGATGTGTATCGTCATGCTGGTGAGCATGCTGCCCCAGGGCACTGTCCTTGCCGAGCCTGATGACAGGAACAATACCAGCGTATCGGGCAACACATCCGGCAACAACAGCCAGAGTCAGAACGAGAGTCAGAGCCAGAATCAGAGTCAGGATCAGAATCAGAATCAGTCGGAGGAGACCGAGACTACGGTGACCAGCGATACGGATACCAGCGTATCCGGAGACAGTGTATCCGAGGACAGCATTTCGGATAACAGCATCTCCGAGAATGAGGTGGATGAGAGGACCGAGGACATTCAGTCTTCCGGAGACCTGTGCTTTGTTGCTTTCTATGTGGACAACAAGAGAGTAGGAGATGTTATATATACGAAGAAAAGCAATTCCATTTCCTACAATGTGATACCGAACGATCCCGAAGGCAACTTCATAGGCTGGTATGAGTTCGGCGTAGAGAAAGACAAAGACGAGAATGTCACAGTAAAAGAAACCAACAGGAAGTGGGACAAGACCATTCCGATCACGGGCAATTTAAGGCTTGAGGCCAAGTTCTCGAACCTGCAGATCGACAACTCTGCGGCAATGAACCCCATAGTAATGCTTGATACACTTCCGGATAATTACGATCTGTGGCTGGTAAAGAAACAGAGAGTATCATCCAACGAGATACTTACGACCACTGACAAGACTGTAATGAAGCGCTTAAGCACCAAGAAATTCGCCCAGGCTAAATCCATGGGCAAGTGCAAACTTAATGTGGCCGGCAAGACAGTCAACGTGACGGTTACCAAGCCCAAGCTTGAAAAGAAGCAGGCCAAGATGTACGTCGGTGAAGTGCTTGAAAAGGCGGATTGGGAGTATGAACCCGATGCGGCGCATTATTCCAAGATATTCTGGAAGAGCAGCAATATCAATATCGCCAGGGTAAATGACGGTAAGATATATGCGGTAGGCAAGGGAACAGCGACCATCTATGCATATATAGGCGGACAGAAGTATTCTACCAAAGTGACCGTTAAGGACAGGGCAGTAGAGAATATGGTACTTCCTTATAATATCAATATCAAAAAGTCCAAGACCATCAAGATCATGGGCGTAAAGGCAAGCAAGGCTACCTGGACCATAGAGCCCGGCAAGGAAGGAATAGTTACCGTCAGCAAAAAGGGTAAGATAAAAGCCGGCGCAACTACAGGAACGGCACTGCTTACATGCGAATACGAGGGCAGCAAGTACTACAGGATGATATATGTAGAGAATCCGAGACCTATGACGGATGACAAGCTTACATATAACAGCAGCAAGAAGAAATACCGCCTGTTCCTTAATAAGGGCGAAGGCTATGTCATCAAGGTAGACAAGAATGATGTGGCACAGAACATTCTCTGGACCAGTAATGCTACGGCGAAGGTCTATGTGGATGAGACCGGACTGGTAGTGGCGAGAAAGGACAACTGTACAGCTATCCTGTCTACCAAAGTAAACGGCAAGACAGTTAAGATCTATGTGACGGTAGCGGGAGAGAAGAAACCGGAGAAGGAAAAACCTGCGGTATGCTTTGACTTAAGGGAAGCAGATCCTCCCGTTATACCCGATGACGGAATAGACGATACCGGCGCCATCAATGCAGCTATCCAGAACATGAAGGGCGAGCTGGCAGAGAAATATGATAATACTATCTATCTCGGACCCGGTACCTATAATATTGCGATAGGCAAGAGCGGAAATCCGCAGTACAAGAACTGCGCGATCCACTTCGATTATGATAACAGCAACATCACTTTTGTGATGAGCCCGAATGCAAAGCTGGTGGTAGCAGGGAACGGAAAAGATGACTATTCGGTATTCAAGTTCTCGGGCAATCAGGACGGCAGCAAGAAGTATGCCGAGAATATAAAGATAAGCGGCGGACAGCTGTGCGGAGAGAGAGGAAAGCACAAAGGTCCTGATTCGGATCAGGGCGGACACGGTATAGTCCTCGGTTCCTATTGCCGCTATATCACTATAGAAGATATGGTGATAAAGGATAACAACGGAGATGGTATATATGTAGGCGGAAGTGTAGGAAAGACAAAGAATATCACTATAAAAGACTGCGAGATCAAGAACAACCGCCGAAGCAATATCTCTTTGGTATGGGGCGACGACATCACTATTGAAGGCTGTGATATTTCGGAAGCTAACGGACATCCGCCTATGGCAGGCATCAATATAGAGCCGAATATCAGGAACGGCGCATATAATACCGATGTTCAGAATGTGACAGTTAAAGATTGTACCGTAAAGGCAGGACAGCCGCATCTTACGCAGGCAAATCCCTGGAGTTATTACTTCGCATTCCTGGTACTCGATCTGGATGCAACATCATACAAGGGCAGCAATACGGCCAGCGGCATTACCGTAGAGAATTGCAACTTTGAAGGTGATTTCTACAACGGCTCCGGAACAGGAATGAGGGTTAAGAACTGTAAGATCAACGGAGACTACTATGACAAGAGAGGGGCTTCGTTGGAGAATACTGAGATCACCGGTAAGAAGACTATCAGATAAGGAAACGCTATGGCATTTGCACATCTGCACGTACATACTGAATACAGTCTCCTTGACGGTTCCAACAAGATAAAGGAATACGTAAAGAGGGTAAAGGAGCTGGGCATGGATGCCGCAGCCATCACTGACCACGGCGTCATGTATGGTGTCATAGATTTCTACGAAGAAGCTATAGCAGCGGGTATCAAACCCGTATTGGGCTGTGAGGTGTATGTTGCACCTCACTCCCGTTTTGATAAGGAGATGACCGGGGGTGATGAGAGGTACAACCATCTGATACTCCTGGCCGAGAACAACAAAGGTTATTCCAATTTAATAAAAATAGTTTCTGCAGGTTTCACCGAGGGTTTCTATTACAGGCCCAGGGTGGACAAGGAAGTACTTGAAAAATACCACGAAGGCATCATCTGCTGTTCAGCCTGTCTCGCGGGTTCCATACCCAGACTCATACTTAAGGGCATGACAGAGGAGGCAAAGCAGGAGGCATTATGGTTTAAGAAAGTCTTCGGGGAGGACAATTATTTTCTGGAACTGCAGGATCATGGTATTCCTGATCAGCGCCGTGTCAACATGGCGCTGCTTTCTATGTCCAAGGAACTGGACATTCCTTTGATAGCTACCAATGACGTACATTATACTTATGCTTCCGATGCGGATTCACATGACGTGCTGCTCTGCATACAGACAGGCAAGAAGCTGACGGACGAAGACCGCATGCGCTATGAAGGCGGCCAGTTCTATGTGAAGAGTGAAGAAGAGATGCGCGCGCTCTTTCCCTATGCGGCGGAAGCGCTTGATAATACCGAAAAGATTGCACAGCGCTGCAATGTGACGATCACTTTCGGCGAGACCAAACTGCCTCATTTCGAAGTGCCGGAGGGCTATGATTCCTGGACTTATCTGAACCATCTCTGCGAAGAGGGTTTAAAAGAAAGATATGAGGGCAGGGAGGATCTGCCTGAACTTGAAAAACGTCTTGAATACGAGCTCGGTGTCATACGCACCATGGGCTTCGTTGATTACTTCCTGATAGTCTGGGACTTCATCAATTATGCAAAGATGAACGGCATACCGGTAGGACCGGGCCGAGGCTCAGCGGCGGGAAGCATAGTTTCCTATTGCTTAAAGATCACGGATATCGATCCCATCAGGTATCAGCTGCTGTTCGAACGTTTCCTTAATCCCGAGCGTGTGTCGATGCCCGATATCGACGTTGACTTCGGACCTCAGCGAAGGGGCGAAGTCATAGAGTACGTGAGCCGTAAGTATGGTCAGGATAAAGTCGTACAGATAGTGACTTTCGGAACCATGCTTGCCAAAGGCGTGATACGTGACGTGGGCAGGGCCATGGATGTGCCTTATGCCAAATGCGATATGCTGGCCAAGATGGTGCCTTCGGTACTGGGTATTACTTTAAAGGATGCCCTAAATATGAATCCGGAGCTGAAGGAACAGTACGAGAGCGATGAAGAAAGCAGGACCCTGCTGGATATGAGCATGCGTCTCGAGGGATTGCCGAGGCATCCGTCCATGCATGCTGCGGGCGTTGTGATCTGTCCCGAAGCTGCGGATGAATTCGTGCCCTTGTCCAGAAGCGGCGCGGAAGACCCGGTGGTTACGCAGTTTACGATGACCACACTTGAGCGTCTGGGTCTGCTGAAAATGGATTTCCTCGGACTAAGGAACCTGGAAGTGATACAGAACGCCGTGGAGCTGGTGAAGGAGAACCGGGGCATCAGTCTGGATATGGCGGCCATTCCCTATGATGATAAAAAGATATATTCATATATAAGCACCGGAAAATGCGAGGGCATATTCCAGCTGGAGAGCAGCGGGATGAAGAGTTTCATGAAGGAACTGAAGCCGGGCAATCTTGAAGATGTCATAGCAGGCATTTCCCTTTATCGTCCGGGACCCATGGATATCATACCCAGATACATAGACAGCAAGGAACATCCGGAGCATGTGAGTTACGTGTGTCCGCAGCTGGAGCCGATACTGAAGCCAACCTACGGCTGTATAGTTTATCAGGAACAGGTAATGCAGATAGTGCGTGATCTGGCGGGTTATACTCTGGGGCGTTCCGATAATGTGCGCCGTGCCATGAGCAAAAAGAAGCAGAGCGTGATGGAATATGAGCGCGGCATTTTTGTGGACGGCAATGACAGTGAGATAGAGAAGGCAAAGGCTGAGGGACTGCCGGAAGAGAAGTGGCCGAAGTATGTGCCCGGCTGTGTGAAGAACGGCATAAGCAGGGAGAATGCGGAAGCGGTCTTTGATATGATGATCGACTTTGCAAAGTACGGCTTCAACAAATCCCATGCGGCCTGCTATGCTGTGGTGGCATACCAGACTGCATATCTGAAATGTTATTATCCGGTGGAATACATGGCGGCGCTGATGACTTCGGTCATTGATAATGCCGGCAAGGTGGCAGAGTACAACGTGATCGCCAGACAGATGGGAGTGAAACTCCTGCCCCCCGATATCAACAGCGGCAACGTGAGCTTCACCGAGCGTGACGGTTCCATAGTCTATGCGCTTACGGCGATACACGGCGTCGGCGCCAATGTGATAAGCGGCATAGTCGAAGACAGACAGGAACACGGCGAATATAAGAGCATGATGGATTTTGCCCAGAGGAATGCAGGACGGGGCGTGAACCGCAAGGCTCTGGAAAATATGATAAAAGCAGGGGCTTTTGACTGCTTCGGCCTGACGAGAAAACAGCTGATGGTCATGGCTCAGCCTGTAATGGATGCGGTTGCGGGCAGCAGAAAGAATGCGATGGACGGACAGCTGAGTCTCTTTGACCTGGCGGGAGATGAAGAGAAGAAGGCTTTTGATCTGACACCGCCGCCCGGGATAGGCGAATATCCTAAGGAGATGCGGCTTGCATTTGAGAAAGAGATGCTGGGAGTCTATGTCAGCGGTCATCCGCTGGATGAGTACACAGCGCTCTGGGATAAGGTGATCGATCATAAGACGAGTGATCTGAAACTGCCCGAGGACGGCAGCGAAGAAGATATAAAGGTTGAGGACAACCAGAACATAAGGCTTGGGGGCATGCTCACCGAAGTAAAAGAGCATTACACCAAGAAAGGCGATGTGATGGCCTTTGTCACCATCGAGGACCTGCTGGGTCAGGCGGAAGTGATAGTCTTCCCGAAGACCTTTACCAAATACCGCAGATTCCTTAACGAAGATGAGAAGGTGATGATCTGCGGCCATGTGAGCCTGGAAGAAGAAAAGGACGGCAAGCTGATAGCGGACAGTGTTGTTCCTTTCTCGGATATACCAAGGACACTGTGGATACAGTTTAAGTCAGCAGCGCAGAGGGAAGAACTGCTTCCGAAGATAGAACCGCTGCTTGCATCTTCCGACGGAGTTGATACGGTGAAATATTATGATGCGGACACGAAGCGCATCGAAGAACTTCCGGCCAACAGAGCCGTAGATGCCGGTGAAGAGTTGACGGAGAGACTGAAAGCCATGGTAGGCGCTGAAAACATACGGATCACTTATAAATACCATTGAAATATTTTTAAGTTTAGCATACAATATTTTCAGTTTGTATACGGAGGAAACTTCAGATGGCTGATAAACAGATAAAAACCATAGGTGTGCTGACCAGCGGCGGTGATTCGCCGGGAATGAACGCGGCTATACGCGCGGTAGTCAGGAAGGCGCTGGCCAACGGCCTTAACGTAAAGGGTATACAGCGCGGCTATTCGGGACTGCTCGGAGAAGAGATCGTTGACATGAACCGTCACAGCGTGTCGGAGATCATAGGTCTTGGCGGTACCATACTCGGAACTGCGAGATGCGCGGAGTTCAAGACTGACGAAGGCGTGAAGAAAGCCGGTGAGATATGCAGGAAGCACGGCATCGACGGCATAGTCGTGATCGGCGGCGACGGTTCCTACAGAGGAGCTCAGAAGCTTTCCCACGAAGGCATCAATACCATAGGCCTGCCGGGGACCATAGACCTGGATATAGCCTGCACCGATTACACCATCGGTTTTGATACGGCGGTCAATACCGCAATGGAAGCCATCGATAAGGTGCGCGATACTTCATCCTCCCATGAGAGATGCTCTATAATAGAAGTAATGGGAAGAGGCGCAGGTTACATAGCGCTCTGGTGCGGTGTGGCCAACGGCGCGGAAGATATACTGCTTCCGGAAAAATATGACTATAACGAGCAGCGCATCATCAACCATATAATCGAGAACCGTAAGCAGGGCAAGAAGCATCACATCATCATCAATGCCGAGGGCATAGGTCATTCGACCTCCATGGCAAGACGTATAGAGGCGGCTACGGGCATGGAGACCAGGGCGACGATTTTAGGTTACATGCAGCGCGGCGGTTCGCCTACCTGTAAGGACCGTTATTATGCGTCCATCATGGGAGCCATGGCTGCAGACCTTCTCAGTGAAGGGAAGAGCAATCGTGTCATCGCGCAGAAGAACGGCAAGTTTGTTGATTTTGACATAGATGAAGCCCTGGCTATGCAGAAGAGCATACCCGAGTATGAATATGAGGTGAGCAAGATCCTGTGATCACTTCTTCTTCAAATGAAAAGATCAAACATATCGCGGCTCTGAATAAGAAGGCGGCGCTCCGCAGGGAAGAAGAGGTATTTCTTGCCGAGGGTGTCCGTCTCTTTGAAGAGATACCCGCAGAGATGATAAAGGAAGCGTACCTGACCAAAGCAGCTGCGGGAACGCTTAAGGAAAGAGGGCATTTCGATATCGATGCCCTTTTTGATACGGGCAGGGCAGAGTATGTCTCGGAGGAAGTCTTCGCGAAAATGAGTGATGTGGTGACTCCCCAGGGAGCGCTGGCTGTGGTCAGGCGTTTTCATTATAAAAGAGAAGAACTGATCGCGGGCAACAGGGCGCCGCTCATAATGATAGCCGTGGACATACAGGATCCGGGAAATCTCGGCACCATACTCAGGACCGCCGAGGCAGCAGGAGTCAGCGGAGTGGCTCTCATCGGAGACTGTGCGGACATATACGGACCCAAGGTGGTGCGTTCCACCATGGGAGCGATCTTCCGGCTTCCTTTTGTACAGGAGGAAGAGATAGAAGGACTCTGCGGCTTCTTAAGAGACAAAGGAGTAAGGATCTACGCGGCGGCGCTGGATCAGGCAGAGAACTTTGCGGACAGAGATTACAGAGCCGGTACGGCTTTCATGGTAGGCAATGAGGGCCGGGGGCTTAAAGAGGAACATATAAAGGCTGCGGACGGTGGCGTGTTCATACCCATGGCGGGCAAGACCGAGTCGCTGAACGCATCGATAAGCGCAGCGCTGCTCATGTATGAGGCAGCGAGGCAGAGAGGATACGGGAAATGAAAATAGGATTTATCGGAATGGGCAATATGGCGGGAGCCATGATAGGCGGACTGGTAAAGAACGGACTGGTAGCGCCTCAGGACATCTTCGGCGCAGATGTGAGCGAAGCGCTGGTAAAGTCCAGGGCTGAGGAATTCGGCATCCGCACTACAGGCGACAATAAAGAGGTGGTAAAGGAAGCGGATTATCTGGTGCTGGCGGTGAAGCCCCAGTATGCCAAAGAGGTGATCGACGGCTTCAAGGCTGAGCTTAAGGAAGAGACCGTGGTCATCTCGATCATGGCGGGCAAGAGCCTTCAGTGGCTGGAAGAGGCTATCGGCCGCAGGCAGAAGCTGGTGCGCTGCATGCCGAACACTGCAGCGCTTGTCGGTGAAGCCATCACCGCAGCTACGCCCAATGAACTTGTCAGTGATGAAGAAAAAGAGAATGCGCTTAAGATCATCAGATCCTTCGGCCGTGCCTCGGTGGTACCCGAGAAGCTGATGGATGCGGTAGTCGGTGTCAGCGGTTCGGCTCCGGCTTACGTGTTCATGTTTATAGAAGCAATGGCTGATGCGGCTGTGGAGGGCGGAATGCCCAGAGCTCAGGCTTATGAGTTTGCAGCCCAGGCAGTTTACGGAAGTGCAAAACTTATGCTGGAGACCGGCAAGCATCCCGGGGAGCTCAAGGACATGGTATGCTCACCTGCAGGTACCACCATCGCAGCCGTGAGAGTACTGGAAGAAAAGGGTTTCAGAGGGGCAGTTATAAACGCTGTGGAAGCAGCGATTAAACGTTCGAGCGAGCTGTAAATGCTGAAAATTCAGCGGTTTACCATAAAAAAAGTGGATAAATCGTTGAAAAATTGTTGATAAAAGGGCTTGAAAAACACATAGGGCTGTGCTATCATCCCCATAAAGCAAAGGCGTAACAATTTTGTAACAAACTTAATAACTTCGTAAAAAGAAGAAACAAAGTTGTAATCAAAAGAAACATAATTGTAACGAAGAGCTTCAGGGGTTAGAACAGTTCTTATGAAAAGAAGGATAGTTTTATCGACAATATCATTGATAGCAGTACTTGCAGGCGCTCCCGACGGAGAGGCTGCTTTTGAAGTACTTCCCGCAGAAGAGGATGCTGTTGTCGAGAGCGTTATCCTTGATGATATGGATATGACTGCCGGCGCGGCTGAAGTGACAGAGTGCAACATCGAGCCTTCCGAGGAAGAGGTACAGAGGATACTCGATGAGGCGGCTGCAGCAGCAGAGGCAGCAAGGCTTGCAGAGGAAGAGGCGAATAGGATCGCCGAAGAGGAAGCAGCCAATGCATGGAAGAAGCCCGGCGCTCTGGTAATGACTGATGTACAGACAGCCGTTAACGTAAGAGCAGAGGCAGACGAGAATTCAGACAAGGTGGGTAAGCTTTATAAGGATTGCGGCGGCTCACTTATAGAATATACAGAAGACTGGACCAAGATATCTTCGGGTGATGTGACAGGCTGGGTAAGCAATGATTATCTGGTTTTCGGTGACGAGGCTGTTGCAATGTCGGAAGAAGTAGGCTCACTGAAGGCCACAGTCAATGCGGAAGGCCTCAGGGTCCGCAAGGAAGCTTCAACGGAGTCCGGTATACTCGGTCAGGTTGAGAAGGGTGATACCTTCGAAGTAGTATCCGAGGAAGAGGGCTGGGTAGTCGTTGATTACGAAGGCGATAACGGATATATCAGCGCAGAGTATGTGACCACGGCATTTTCAGTGGATCACGGCGAGACCATGGAAGCCATAAAGGCCAGGGAAGAAGCAGAGAAGAAGGCCAAGGCCGAGACGGCACGCAAGGCTCAGCAGGCCAAGATGGAGAAGAATTACGGAGTATACGGCGCGGCAGCTAGCGACCTGTATCTCCTTGGCGCGATAATACAGTGCGAAGCAGGCAACCAGAGTTATGAAGGTAAGGTTGCAGTCGGCGCGGTAGTCATGAACCGTGTACGCAGCGCTGCTTATCCTAATAATGTGCATGATGTCATATATGCTTCGGGACAGTTCGGACCTGCAGGCAGCGGACTGCTGGCAAGAAGGCTTGCATCAGGTGTCAGCGACAGTTGTCTGGCAGCAGCGCAGGAAGCATTAAACGGCAGATCCAATGTAGGCGGTGCCACACACTTCAAGCGCGTAGGCGCGCATGAGGGCTACATCATCGGCGGACACGTGTTCTGGTAAGATTAACGGAGGGGTGAACCCCTCATCAGTCAGCCTGGCGGCTGACAGCTTCTCCCCAAGGGGAGAAGCCTTTTTTTATTCTCTCATGATTTGCAAACACAGGTGAATTAGTGTATAATAACTCTGATTTTGTTTTAAATACAGATCAGGAGGAGGTGTACGAAATGGGTGGTGTTACGATGCCCGTGATATGGGTGATAGTATTTGTGGTACTGATGATCTTTGAGCTGATCTCCATGGGGCTGACTACGATCTGGTTTGCAGGAGGCGCGGTGGTAGCGTTGATACTGTCTGCGTTTGACGTACCTATAGCCGTACAGGTCATAGTCTTTCTGGCGGTGTCTACGCTGCTTCTGTATTTCACGAGACCCATTGCGCAGAAATACTTCAACAGGAACCGTACCAATACCAACGTGGAGAGCGTGCCCGGACAGATAGGCATAGTGACTGTTGATATCGACAACATAGCTGCTACCGGAACAGTGGCTCTTAACGGTATGGAATGGACAGCAAGATCTTCGGAGACCGAAGGAAAGATAGCTAAAGGTACCAAAGTCCGTGTACTTGAAGTACAGGGAGTAAAGCTCATTGTTGAGCCCGAATAAAGAGGAGGATTAAAAAATGGACGGAGCGATAATTGCGGTAATCATTGTCATTATTTTTGCAGCAATAGTTTTTGCATCATGTATCAAGATCGTGCCTCAGGCATATGCCTATGTGCTTGAACGTCTCGGCGCTTATGAGACCACCTGGGGTGTAGGCATGCATCTCAAATGGCCCGTGATCGATAAGATAGCGCGCCAGGTACCCTTAAAGGAGCAGGTGGTGGACTTCCCGCCCCAGCCCGTTATCACCAAGGATAACGTTACCATGAGAATAGATACCATCGTATTTTTCCAGATCACCGATCCCAAGCTTTACTGCTACGGTGTGGAGAATCCGCTGATGGCTATCGAGAACCTGACAGCTACCACCCTGCGTAACATCATCGGTGAGCTGGAGTTCGACCAGACCCTGACCAGCCGTGAAGTCATCAACACCAAGATGCGTTCTTCACTGGATGTGGCAACTGATCCATGGGGTATCAAGGTTAACCGTGTGGAGCTCAAGAACATCATAGCACCTGCTGAGATACAGGATGCCATGGAGAAGCAGATGAAAGCAGAGCGTGAGAGACGTGAGTCCGTCACACGTGCGGAAGGTGAGAAGAGATCATCGATCCTCGTGGCAGAAGGCCGCAAGGAATCAGCAATACTTAATGCACAGGCTGAGAAGGAATCAGCGATCCTGCGTGCAGAGGCTCAGAAGGAAGCAATGCTCAGACAGGCAGAAGGTCAGGCAGAGGCTATACTTAAGGTGCAGCAGGCTACTGCAGAAGGTTTGAGGATGCTGAAGGAAGCAGGCGCGGACGAATCCGTGCTTCATCTCAAATCACTTGAGACCATGGAGCGCATGGCCAACGGTCAGGCTACCAAGATCATCATCCCTTCGGAACTGCAGGGCATAGCAAGTCTTGCTACCACATTTAAGGAAGTAGTAAAGAACGACTAAAGAGGAAAAGACATGAACTTAAGAGGAAGAGATTTTCTTACATTAAAAGATTTCACGCCGGAGGAGATAGCTTATCTCGTGGATCTGGCAGCAGATTATAAGAGAAAGAAGAAGGCCAATATCCCCGTGGATTCACTCAGGGGCAAGAATATCGCGCTGATCTTCGAGAAGACCAGCACACGTACACGCTGCTCTTTTGAAGTGGCTGCGAGAGATCTGGGCCTTGGCTGCACTTATCTTGATCCTTCGGTATCACAAATAGGAAAGAAGGAGAGCATAGCGGATACCGCAAGGGTGCTCTGCAGCATGTATGACGGTATCGAGTACAGAGGTTACGGACAGGAGATAGTGGAAGAACTGGCCAAGTACTCATCGGTGCCGGTATGGAACGGACTTACCAATGAGTATCATCCTACACAGATGCTGGCCGATATGCTGACCATGAAGGAAGTATTCGGAGATATCAAGGGCAGAAAGCTCTGCTATGTGGGAGACTCCAGGTATAATACAGGCAATTCGCTGATGATCATGTGTACCAAGATGGGACTGCATTTTGCGGCAGCCGCGCCCAAGGAGTATTTCCCGGATCCGGAGCTGGTCAGGACCTGCGAAGAATATGCAAAAGCAAGCGGCGGCAGCATACTGCTTACCGAGGATGTTAAGGAAGCTGCAAAGGATGCGGATGTCATCTATACGGATGTATGGGTATCCATGGGCGAGCCCGATGAGATATGGGAGAAGAGGATAAAGGATCTGATGCCTTATCAGGTCAACAGCGCACTGATGGCTCAGGCCAAGCCCGATGCAATCTTCCTGCACTGTCTGCCTGCTTTCCATGATCTGAAGACTCAGACCGGTAAGGAAAAGGGTGAGCAGTTCGGCATCACCGAGATGGAAGTGACTGACGAGGTATTTGAGAGCCCTCAGTCAAAGGTTTTCCAGGAAGCAGAAAACCGCATGCATACAATAAAGGCTGTTATAGCTGCTACTTTGGGAGCATAAAGGATGAAAGCGGAACTCTTAAGAGAGCTCAGGACCAGCACGGACTATGTATCGGGACAATCACTCTGCGAGAAATTCGGAGTGTCCCGTACTGCTGTGTGGAAAGTCATCGGCCAGCTGCGAGCCGAAGGTTATGATATTGAGGCGGTGACCAACAGGGGTTACCGCTTATGCTCTTATCCGGACATCATCTCGGGCTGCGAGCTGATGAGCCGGATCAATACCGAATGGGCCGGAAGGAAAGTCTATTTCAGAAAAGAGACCGGCTCCACCAATGACGATGCGAAATATCTTGCTGAAGAAGGGATGGATCACGGATCCCTTGTTGTTGCGGAGAAACAGACCGAGGGCAAAGGCAGACGCGGAAGGGTATGGGAATCTCCTGCGGGAGACAATATATACATGAGCCTTCTGCTGAGACCGGATTTCTCGCCTGACAAGGCATCCATGCTGACGCTGCTGATGGCGCTGGCAGTGGCTGATACCATATCGCAGCTGCACCCGGAGCTTAAGGTCGGCATCAAATGGCCTAATGACGTGCTGATAAACGATCACAAGGTCTGCGGCATACTGACGGAGATGAACGCCGAGCCCGACTGCATCCATGATGTAGTCATAGGTGTGGGCATCAATGTAAACCAGACAGAATTCCCCGAGGAGATCAGAAAGACCGCTACTTCTTTAAGACTGGAAAAAGGCGATCACATAGACAGGGCCGCGCTGATACTCGGCATAATGGAGATGTTCGAGTATTACTACGGTATGTTCGTGGAGCATCAGGATGTATCGGCTTTCGTGAGCGTATATGACGGTTATCTTGTAAACCGCGGCAAGGAAGTGCGGGTGCTGGATCCGAAGGGAGAATATACCGGCATCGCCGAAGGCATCAATGACAGCGGCGCGCTGATAGTGAACCTGCCGGACGGAAGCGCAAAGGCAGTCAGCAGCGGGGAAGTATCGGTAAGGGGAATATATGGATATATCTGAAAAAAATGTTTTATGCGGAGCTAACGCATATGAACAGAAATATTATTTTAATGAAAAAGAATACGGCAATCTTCCTTCTGCCATAAAGGATGAGCTGCATATAATCTGCGTGCTCTTCACCGAGGAAGTTGGCGGCATATTCACGATCGCTTTTGAAGAAGACGGCGGTATACTGCTCAACACCGCGGCGGATGATGCGGATTATCTCTATGACGAAGTATCCGCGGGGCTGCTGGTGGGAGAGATCAGAAGGAAGAGGCAGGAACTGTTTGAATCATTGAGCCTCTACTATGAGACATTTGTTCTGGGAAAAGGAGACATGAATGCTGTTAACAATTGATGTGGGAAATACAAATATTACTGTCGGAGTCTTTGATAAGGAAGAACTGAAGCTTACATTCAGGCTCATGACCAATGCTCCGAGGACTTCCGATGAGTTCGGACTGTCCATGCTGGAGCTGCTGGGACTTAACGGAGTGAACAGGGATGATATAGAGGGCGTGATCATATCCAGCGTGGTACCCCAGGTGATGCATTCTCTGATCGGCGCAGTAGAGAGGTATCTGGAGTGCAAACCACTTATCGTGGGACCCGGTGTAAAGACAGGGCTTCACATCGTGACCGAGAATCCCAAGGAGATCGGTGCAGACCGTATAGTTGATGCTGTAGGCGCATTTGAAAAATATGGCGGGCCCGTGCTGGTGCTGGATTTCGGAACCGCTACCACTTACGATCTGGTTAATGCAAAGGGAGAATTCGTTGCGGGTATCACTGCGCCCGGTATCAAGATCAGCGCCAAGGCTCTGTGGGAAGACACCGCGAAGCTGCCTGAAGTGGAGATCAAGAACCCCGGTTCCATACTTGCGCAGAATACCATCACCAGTATGCAAGCGGGACTTGTTTACGGACAGATAGGCCAGACCGAATACATCATCAAGAAAGTCAGGGAAGAATCGGGACTTAAGGAGATGCAGGTAGTAGCTACCGGCGGCCTGGGCAGCATCATAGCCCAGGATACGGATATGATAGACATTTACGACAGGACACTGACACTGGAAGGTCTGAGACTGATATACGAAAAAAATAAATGAAAGAACTCAAGATCGGGAACGTTACGATAAATAATCCCGTGATGCTGGCTCCGATGGCCGGTGTCACGGACATTGCGTTCCGCCGCCTGTGCATGGAGCAGGGGGCGGGTCTTTTATGTATGGAGATGGTCAGCGCCAAGGCCATACATTACAAGAACAGAAATACCAAAGAACTGCTGGAGACGGACGGCGAGCATCCCGTGAGCCTGCAGCTATTCGGTAACGAACCGGAGCTTATGGCTGAGATAGCGGCGTTCCTGGAGGATATGCCTTTTGACGTCATCGACATCAACATGGGCTGTCCGGTGCCAAAGATAGTGAACAACGGCGAAGGCTCGGCGCTCATGAAAGATCCGCAGCTGGCAGCAGACATAGTAAGGGCTGTATCACGCGCTATCAAAAAGCCGTTGATGGTGAAGATCAGAAAAGGCTTTGACGAGGCCCATGTGAATGCAGCAGAGTTCGCAAAAAGACTGGAAGACGCAGGGGCGGCAGCGATCACGGTGCACGGAAGGACCAGGGAACAGTACTACAGTGGTCATGCCGACTGGGAGATAATAAGGAAGGTCAAGGAAGCGCTCAGCATCCCTGTGATAGGAAACGGAGATGTGGATTCGGGATTGGCGGCAAAGCGCATGTTTGAAGAGACCGGCTGCGACGGGATCATGGTGGGAAGGGCTTCCCAGGGCAACCCCTGGATATTCTCACAGATAAAGACTTATCTTGAGACAGGGACGGAAGCTCCTGCACCTGATAAGGAAGAGATCAAGAGGATGATCAGGAGGCATGCGGAACTTGTGCATAAGTACAAGGGCGAATTTACCGGCATAAGGGAGATGCGAAAGCATATGTGCTGGTATCTTGAGGGCTTTCCGGGAGCGGCCGGGCTACGCCGGCAGGCCTGCAGCCTTACCGCCTTCGACGATCTGTTCGCAATGCTTGACAGCTTTTAGCGTATTTTGTTATAATATTTCAGCTTTACAGGGAGCTATTTAATTAAGAAAGAAGGTATTATCATGGCGGAGAAAAAGAACTACTTAACACGTGAAGGCTTACGCAAGTATGAGGAAGAACTGCATGAACTCAAGAGCGTAAGAAGGAAAG
>JAEEIK010000032.1 GCA_016281335.1 Lachnospiraceae bacterium
AGGCGAGATAATATCCTCGTCGGCTACATCTACTCCGATCACATCATAGCCTGCCGCCTCAGCCATTTTCAGTCTTTCAATCTGATCTGCCGCAGATGCTCCGTCAGGTGCCATATATTCGTAAGTGACCGTTATCCCTTTTTCCAGATACTGTCTCTGGGCTTCTTCCATTCCGAGGGCCACCGCATCCCACCAGGGATGCACAGTCTTATATGTAAAATAAAAGTTATAACTATCCTTCTTCGGTTTATAAGCATCCAGTTCATGATCAAAGTCTACCGCGCTGTGTACGGAAGGAGTCTGTTCATTTGTATTCTCTTCCGTTGCCACCGGCGGTTTATCCTGATCGGGCTCAGCTCCTGAACAGGCCGCAAGGTAAAGTGCCGTCGCCGTAATGACAAATGCTGTTTTCAGTTTGTTCGAATTTTTTTTCATGCTGTTCACCTGTCCGTTTCTTAGATGATCGAACGCATTTATTATATCACTTACCGAAAAATATCACCAGTAGGAACCATTATCTAAGACTAAACTCAAGCGGCTTCCCGCCAACGCTGCTGTCGCAGATCCATACAAGGAACTTCCCTGCTTCGCTCTCCCATTTTTCCTCAGCAGTCCAGAAACGCAGCATTTCCTCTTTTATTTCGAAGCTTACCGTCTCTTCCGCTCCCGGATCCATAGAGATCTTTTTAAAACCGGCCAGTTCCCTGACGGGGCGGACGCGGCTTCCCGTTACATCTCTTATATAAAGCTGGACCGTAACGCTGCCCTTCGTATTTCCGCTATTCCTAACTCTTACGGAAGCGGTTATCGCTTCATTAGCCGACAATTCCTCCGCACTCAGCTTTGCATCGTAGTATTCGAACGAAGTATATGAAAGACCGTAGCCGAAGGGATAGAGCGCTCCGTTCTCACAGTCAAGGTATCTTGAAGTGTATTCGAACGGCCCCTTTTCAGGCTTAGGACGTCCGGTAGGATAAGCATCGTAATGAAGCGGCTCCTGTCCTACGGTATAAGGAAAGCTCACAGGCAGTCTTCCGGAAGGAGAAGTTTTTCCGCTGATAACATCAAGCACTCCGTGACCGCCCTCGGTTCCGGGGAGCCAGCAGATCATTAATGCATCCGAAAGCTCACGCACTTCTTTTAACTCCAGCGGTCTTCCGGTAAATATCAGCGTTACTATCCTCTTTCCTGTTTTCTTTATCTCGTTTATCAACTTAAGCTGCACTGCAGGAAGCTGCAAACTCACCTTGCTCGTAGCCTCTCCTGACTGGGTACTGTCCTCTCCAATGCATAAGACCACGGTATCCGCCCACTCCGCAGTTTCAAGCGCTTCCCTAAGCAGTCTTTCGTTTTCTTCCTGCCAGTTATCAAGGTGGCGTATACCTCTCGCCGTCACCGCATCCTGATCAAACATAGTGCATCCCGCTGCGGTTCTGATATTTTCCGCTCCGTATACTTCCAATGCTGCTTCCCATACGGATACAGTATTATCATCTTCTCCCGAAAACGCCCATGAACTCTGAAGTCTTTTGGTATCCGCAAAAGGTCCTATGAAGGCGTTCTTCTCATTCTTAAGCGGCAGGACTTTTTCTTTGTTTTCAAGCAGCACCAAACTTCCGGCTACGGCCTCTCTTGCCAAAAGCCGTCCCTCTTTTGTTATCACGGGTGCGCTTTCTTTATCAAGCCCCCTGAAAGGATCCTCAAAAAGCCCGAGATCATTTTTCATATTAAGGACTCTGAGTACCGCTTCGTCCAGCATTTCATGGGATACTGCTCCCTCTTTTACAAGTTCTTCCAGATATCCGCTGTAGCAGCCGGAACACATATCTATATCCACGCCTGCCGTCATGCCCTTAAGCGCTGCGTCTTTCTGGTCCTTGGCATAACCGTGATTTATCAGCTCTCCCACTGCGCCCCAGTCGGAGATCAGCACTCCCTTAAATCCGAATTCTTCCCTTAAGATCTTTTTCATAAGGAAAGTGCTTCCGGTGGCAGGTATACCGTTTATACTGTTAAAGGACGTCATGACCATTGCTGGATCTTTCTTTATGGCCTCGCCGTAGGCCCTGAGATAATACTCCCTCAGGGTATGTTCGGAAAGCTCGGTATTGTTGTAGTCACGTCCTCCTTCCGCTGCGCCGTAGGCAGCAAAATGCTTGACGCAGGCATCTATATGCGCAGGATCTTTTAAGTCACCGCCTTGATAACCTTCAACCATAGCCGCAGCCATGAATGAATTCAGCAGCTTATCTTCTCCGGTGGATTCCAT
This sequence comes from Lachnospiraceae bacterium, assembly GCA_016281335.1. Taxonomy (GTDB): domain Bacteria; phylum Bacillota; class Clostridia; order Lachnospirales; family Lachnospiraceae; genus NK4A136. Next base: position 2,270 of record JAEEIK010000032.1, read on the forward strand.
GATCCTGCCCCATCTCGCATCCCTGCACAGATCCGCCATTGGCGAGAAAGTAGCATGCACACCGTCTGCCGCTGCTTCCATGGCCTGCAGCGCAGCGCCCTTCCTTACTGCATCAGGATCAAAGGTCGCTCCCTGGCCCAAAGGACAGGGCAGCACAGTCTTGTGTCCGTGTATCACATCCAGCATGAACATAAGCGGGATATGATGCGGATGCTCCTTCATATACTCTTCCTGTATCTTCCGAAGTCTACGGCTTCCCCATATGCCCAGAGTACTTCCTGCAAGCCGTTTTACTCTGTCCTTTGCCTGCCCTCTTTCTATTCCGGTTATTTCTGCATCAGAATCATACTCTGAACCCGGTATCTGTACCAGTTGCATCACCTTTTCTTCAAGTGACATATCATTCAATAATTCTTTCAGCGCTTCCTTATCCATAACCCCTCCGTAAATGCTTATTCCTATGTAACTTCAGATACACATGCCGCTCATATATGCCCGGCATGCTTCAGCTTACAGTCTATCACATTTATGTCCGCCTTTCACCTTTGTGTTGAAACATAAAAAACGCCGTTTGCAAGGAATCCATTCTTCACAAACGCCGGTCATCCGCTGCTTCCGTATTTTGCTGTAAGCGAGTATATTTAACCCGTAGACCCATAGCCCCGTAGGCCGTCCTATCGGCTTCCATATGTGCTGTCAAGGCTTTTGCAATTTCCGATCTTACTCATCCCATTTTCTCCAATGGTGCACTCATAACAAATCTTTCCGCTACAGTCTTATCTTCTGACAACAGATCCAATACTCTTGAAGCAGGCCCCATTGGTATATTCCGTCCGGATTCCCAGGCCTCCACTGTTTTTTGTGATACTCCAAGCATACCCGCAAACATTGTCTGAGTCATATGAAGAGATAGACGAAGTTTCTTCACTCCCTCTGCATCATATTTTTTTACAGGCTTTACAAATATTCTTGTCTTTAGCTCTTTATTTTGGGCTGCTTTCTTTGTCTCATCAATAGATGCCATAATCTCATCAAAGAATTCACTCATGTTTTCCTCCAAACAAATCAATTTCCAGCTGTTTCATCGCTTTTCTAATCTGATTACGCTCCCCTTTGCTCAGGTTTTCTTTTTCATCTTTCGCAAACACATTTAAAAGAAGGATCCGCTCGTGTTCCTCAAAATCCACATACAAGACACGTACGCTTCCGCTTTTCCCACGTCCTTCAAAAGCATAACGCATTTTACGAAGTCCACCTGTTTCCTGCATTACCGGTCCAATTTTCGGATTATCAAGAAGTACCAGCTGTAATTCCAGCAGATCCTTCTCTGAAAAACCAAGTTCAAACCAACGTCTGTGAAATCTCGGTGATTCTATAAAACCTCTTACAATCTCATAATCCCTCATCACAACCTCTCTTAATACATATTACCCTATTGAATAGGGGCTTGTCAATCTTTCTGAAAAAAAGCTTTTATAGAACAGGCCCGGCATTCTTAAGAATCAGAATGCCGGGCCATATGCTTTGATTTATTTGCTTACCTTAACTGTTGTCCAGCCGGTGTAATTCTTTGTTCCCGTTACCCTGACCTCTAACGTATTGATATCAACCGCTTCAACTGAATATCCCGCTTTCTTGGACAGCGTAGTATATTTTGCGTCAGCCGGTGTTTTCTTATACTTAACGCTCTTTATGCCTGTCAGCTTATCCTTTTTATTCAGCTTAAGCTTTCCGTCCTTTGTAAGCTTGGCATATACCTGCAGTTCCGTAAGGCCGGCTATGGAAGCCTTGTTGATCTTAAACTTCACTCTGTTGTCCTTAGCCTTCAGCACCTTATTGACTACACTTATGATCTTCTTCAGATCCTTTTCCTGCTGTTTGGTCAGCTTAAACTTGCTTCTTGCCTTGGGAACAAGTGAAACCTTCGCATAGAAAGTACCTTCTCCGGCATCTTTACTCTTGCCCACGAAGCTGACCTTAAATATCTCTTCAGCCTTAACCCCGCTGACACCGGCCTGGGTAAGTATGTCATCAAGCTTCAGCTCAAACTTGAATTCATCACTGGTTTTAGGTGTCAGTGCTTTTCCGTTATAGGTCACGGCATCCATGTAGTTCATGGAAATGCTTACCTTTACTTCCTTACTGTCATTCTTTGAACCGATCTTAATGGATTCAGCCGTATACTCAGGCTTCTTCTCCTCGGGTATCTTATAGTCTTTCAGATCCTCCTCTGAGATCCATGTTGTTTCGGCATTGTCATCCGTATGTGCCGGATTTACTTCCACTTTGCAGGAAGCAGTATATCTGCCGTCCTTTGCTGTAGCGCTTACAACAGCATATCCTGCCTTAATTCCCTTCACATTGCCGCTTGCATCAACCGTTGCGATGTCCGTATTGCTGCTCTTCCATTCCAATTTCTTATCACTTGCATCAGCGGGAGTATAAGTTACAACAAGCTGCAAGGTCTCTCCGGTCTTAACGCTGATGTTTTCACTGATACTGATGGATTTGAGCTTTACCACCGGGCCTGGCTTGTCATCTTCCTTATTGTCATCAGGCTTATCTTCCTTCGGATCTTCCTCCTTAGGCTGTTCCTTTTCTGCTATTGTAACTTTCACACATGCAGGCTCGGTATCTTTATGTTTCTTATCGCCGACCACCTTATACCATACATAATAAGTTCCGGCATCTTTAGCTGTCGGCACATCCTTACTCCAGCCTTCTGTGGGAGCGATCTTATCATCACTTCCGAGAACGTAGAACATATCTCCGTCCTCAGCATTACCGGCAGTAACAAGAGCCTGAGCTGTATCGGAAGCTTTAAGTCCTTCTTTTGCGACAGGAGTAGTTGCAGAAGATGCTGCTTTTTCAACGATAAGAGTAATGTTTGCCTCACTGTATGTCGTATTCGATTCATATATAGCAGTGAGCACGACAGTACCGGCCTCCTTAATGGTAACAACACCGCTGTCTTCATTTATCTCTGCAACAGCTGTATCAGAGCTTGCAAACTTCCAGCTGCCATTTTCTCCTGCCTTCGTAACCGTTCCGGCTACGGTAAAACCTGCATCTCCATATACCTTTGTCACATCCCCGCCGGTTATGGATGCCTCTGCTTCTTCCTTAGCTGTTATGGTAGCCACCACTTCATAATCAAGATAATTCTTTGCTCCGGTCACAGCTATGCTGATCTGTGCTGATGCTACACCTTCCTTTGTGTTTGTACTAAATGTAAGTACGTTTCCTTCAATACTATGTGATGAAAGAAGTCCTGCCCCATCATTTACTGTCCCCGATACAGCATAGGAAGCGCTTTCAGGTAAAGCCGGCAGAGTCAGCTTTCCATCTATAACAGCTTTGGATGAAACAACTGTTGTGTATGCTGTCTTTGTTCCCTTATATGCCGCCTTTTCAATTGTAAAGCTTGCTGTTGCGCATCCACCATAATAATTCATGCTTTCTGCAATCGTAGCACGGATATAGTAATCTCCCACATTGGTCGGTACTACAGACTCATAAGCTGTATCTGCCTCGTCCTGCTTCTTATATTCATATGTCACTGTACCATTCCCACTATTTCCTGTAACAGTCGGTGTGCTTACCGTACCGCCATAAGTCCAGTCGGAAATGCGGACAATAGGGGTAATGTTAACTTTGCCGATTTCAAAATTCTTTTCCACCGTTCCGAAATAATCACCTTTACCGCTGACGGTTACGATCGCAGTTCCTGCGTTGATATTGTTGCTATAGCTAACAGTATAATCCGTCCCTTCTACAAGTGTTGTTTCTCCGTATGTAACAGCGACTATTGGCTCTATGGCACTGCCGGTATAGGTCTGCACTGCAATACCCCCGATGCTGTCCTCAGTCAGCCTTACACGAGGAATCACTGTTTTATTGGCTAAACTGGTATTAGCTACATCTGAAGAATAATTTGTTTCCGTAAGCTCAACATCATCAGTGAAATAAATATAACCGTTAGTAATAGTTACGGTATAGCCAAAAGCTTTTCCTCCGTTTCCACCACTAACGTTCATTGTTCCGCCATTCAGCGTTACTGCATTAACGATTCCATAGCCAGCAAGACCATTACTTCCTTTGTTTCCGTCTGTAGCTCCGGAGCCACCGCGACCTCCGTAACCACTGTTTCCTGCGGTGGCCTTCAATTCACCACCATTCAGAATAACAATTCCATTGATTCCAAAGCCTGCGTCACCTCCGCGACCTCCGTTGCCACCGTTTCCTGTATTATCATATCCTCTGCCTCCGTTGCCACCGTGCCCTCCATCTCCTCCTGTGGCCTCCATTCTTCCGCCGTTTATCGTGACATTTCCCAAAATCCCATATGCACCACCAATTCCAGCACTTCCGTTTAATCCGTTTTTGTGACCTATGCTTCCATCCCCGCCGTTCTCTCCATCATCCCCATCCGCACCAGTAACTATCAATTTACCGCTGTTAAGCCTGACATTTCCTCTGATTCCAGCCGCACGTAATCTGTTTCCGTTAACAATGACAGTTCCAGCTCCTTCAACCGTAAGTGTATATTCATTACATTCAATCGTATTATTTATAGTCAATATTATTCCTTCCGCAACAGCCAGTGTTGTATCTCCTGCGAGCGTGACTTCATCGTTGATCTCGACATTGTCACTCACAACCATTTCACCGGACCACGGTACAAAGATCAAGATACACTGAGCATCGGAGGCAAGCATCGTCCCACTGGCTTTCACGCGAACATAATAGGTTCCGGCAGAAAGACCTGCCCATGTCCCATCGCAGTCAGTCCAGCTTGTTCCGTCCGTACTCTTTTGATGTTCTGTTGTTGTCGGAATACTTCCAGTAGTGCCTTCAGAAGAAGGTTGCGAAGGAGTGAGGTTCGGCGTTGCCGCTTTGCTGACCGTAATGCTCTGTACATCGCTATCGCTCGTGGTCGTACCATTGCCTTTCTTAACGACATCGATGGTACAAGCTGAAAGCCCGGTCATATTGATATCCGCATTGTCGTTGATGTCCGTCCAAGTCGAGCCGCCATCGGTACTATATTTCATACCGCTTTCAACGCCGGAGAGTGTTCCTCTGTCCTCGCCGGTAGCTGTGAATGTCGCTGTAGGCGTAGTCTCTTTGGGTAAATAAATCGTGATGCTCTGAGCATCGGAGGCAAGCGTCGTTCCACTGGCTTTTACCCTAACAAAATATGTTCCGGCAGAAAGGTCTGTCCATTCACCCTCGCAGTCAGTCCAGTTAGTACCGTCCGTACTCTTTTGATGCGCTGTCGTGGTGGGAATGCTTCCTGTATCGCCTGCAGTAGAAGGCTGCGTGGCGGTGAGATTCGGCGTTGCCGCCTTGCTGACCGTAATGATTTGGGCATTACTATCCCTTGTAGTCGTGCCGTTGCCTTTCTTAACAATCCGAATGGTGCAAGCTGAAAGCCCGGTCAGGTTAATCTCCTCGCTGCTGGTGATGTCCGTCCAGGTTGAGCCACCATCGGTACTATATTTCATACCGCTTTCAACGCCGGAGAGAGTTCCGCTGTCCTCACCGGTAGCTGTGAAAGTCGCTGTGGGTGTGATCTCTTTGGGCAACGCTGTTGCTTCATCAAATGTCCGATTTGTCCCGTCAAAGCTTACTGATGACAGATCAAGCTGCAGGGCGGGGCGTACGCCACATGACTTCGTAGCTAATTTACCTATGGTATTAACACTACCATTCATATTCACATAATCCACATAGCCGCTCGTTGATGTGTGCGTACGGAGCCACCAATCACCCGCTTCTCTCTTTAGTACATTTTCCGGAAGTCCATTGGCTTCGTCTTTGCTGAGAAGATACAGCATACCGTTAGCCGTATCTTTGATCGCACTTGCAACACCTGCAAAATTCGGTTTTCCGTCCCCTGCCGTTCCGGCAATCACACTATCCAGATACTGTTTCACGGTTGAATTGCTGTAGTCTTTTGCCGTAGTCTGACCGGGCTTACCAGGTGTAGTGGTCGTCGTGCTGCCCCCATACTCAGACGTCCCGAAGCTCGAATCCGCCGCCAGCAGAGTTACACTCCCTGCCGTTTCACTCGTGGAATTATCCTTGATGATATACCATTGTATTCCATTAAACGTAACCTGCTTATTCTCCAAAGCAGTGGAATCATCACTATCTGTCGGGATGAGATTGGTATATGTCTCTGGCGCCGCATACACCATCATACTCCCCGGCACAAACGGCAGCTCTCCCATCACCATACTCACCGTCAGCACAAAGGTAATAATGCCTCTTATGATACTTGCGCGTTTATTTTTCATTCCCGTGTTCTCCTCTCAGCTTTTCATAAAAATAAACCCACCCTATCGACTCCTGCATGTGCCGTTCAAGCTTATTCACGAGTATTTCTCATATTTCTGTGTTTTCCCATAATAAAATCCAACAGTGTCCCTCCGGAGAGGGGTAAACGCCTAGCGTTTCTCTATTGGTAGTACCCAAACCATTTTACATACTGCGAAGTCTTCTTTCAAGCGTTATATCCGTTCCTATCACCCATGATATCCCGAAAACAGCATAATCTGCCTTATGGGCCGGGCTGCTGTCTTTCCATTCCTATGCATAAAATCAAGCCCGAATCTTCATCGCCGGCCCGCCGTCACCCGGATTGCTCACCTCGACAGAAAAAAAGGAACGACCTAAAGTCGTTCCTTTTTTTCGTCGAGGTGACTGGATTCGAAATAACTATCATTTCAAAAAAGTCAGTAAATTCAAGGTTTTGAGAGGCATCAATTTTTCGTTCACCATCCCGTTCACCACATTTTTAGTGTTTACTTCACCACCACGTTTATCGTGATATTCTTTCCGTTTACCTTAGTCGTAAACTTGCACTTTCCTTCCTTAAGCGCATGTACCACTCCGTTCTCATCCACATACGCTTTCTCGGGACTGCTGCTCTTCCAGATGATCTGACGTTCTACACCCTTGAAGGCTATCTGTGTTGTTCCTTTCGGTGCCAACTGAAGGTTGTACTTGTTCTTTCCCTTATCTTCTAAGCCCGCTGCGCTTATGCCTATGTCTTCGGCGATCACATATACGACATAGCTCTTTCCATCGGAAGTCTTCGCCAGCAGTTTCGATGTTCCCGCTGTTTTGGCACTCACCTTATTCTTTCCCTGTATGACGGCGTTTCCGCTTACCACTTCCCATGCAGGATTCTTAACTCCGGCTATCTTAAGCGGCTTGGGCGTTCCGGTATTTATGTGCAGTGTTCTCTCTGCAACAATGGTGCTCTCCGTCACCTTCAGCTTACAGGAATAAGTCTTTCCGTTAACGTAGGCTGTAATAGTGGCCGTTCCTTTTGAAAGCGTCTTTACTATTCCGTTGCCGGATACCGTTGCCACATCTACATTGCTGCTGCTCCAGAGTATGCCGTAATGCTCTTTATCGAAGCCGTCCAGTGCAAGCGTAATCTCCCTGCCCGCTTCCTCAGTCCAGCTCTTCTCAGCAAACTTAGGCTGTATTACCTTTACCGTTATATTCTGTGTACCTTTTGCTATATTTGCGGTACCTACCTTCTTGGCGGTAAGCACGCCCTTCTTAAGGTTCACGGTCTTATTTATGTTGTCCTTGATCTCCCAGTTTCCGTCAGGTAGTGTGAACTTCTGGCCTTTGACCATGTATATGGCATCGGTCTCCGCCGTTATTTCGGGAACGACCACAAGAGGCGTCATTGTGGAGTGAGGTGTCTCAGGCTCTTTCTCTTCATTGTTCTCATCCGTATCTGCTTTATCAGGGATACCGCTTATCTTAAATTCCTTACTTACACTTCCGGTATAGTTGCCTTTACCCGTTGCGGTAACCGTCGCTGTTTCCTTATCGATATTGTCTTTATATGTAAGCGTATAATCTCTGTCGGCTACGAGTTTGTTTCCGCTGACCGTGATCTCAATATCAGGCTTTATCTCCTCGCCAGTATATGCCTGCGGTGCTATATCGGCTACTACTGCTTCGCTTATTGATGCCGGGAGGATTTTAAACGTGGTGCCCAGCACAAAGGAATAGCTTCCCTTTCCTATAACCGTTATAACTGCGGTACCTGCATTTACATTATTCTGATAGATGATCTTATAGTCCGTACCCTTGTTAAGCTTAACTCCTCCGAATGATATCTCCGGACAATGGGCCTTACCTGTATATATCTGATCCGCTATGGGATCGATGGGAGCCACTTCCGGAGAAGAAATTATGGCATATTCAGCAGATATAGTCCCGAAATAATTACCTTTACCTGTCACATTTGCTCTTGCTGTGCCTACTGTATTATTATCTTCATATGTTATCGAATAATCTCGTTCTTGAACGAGTTTAATGTCTCCAATTCTAACTTCTATATCAGGTCTGATTTCTTCTCCTTCATATACATATGTTTCCCCCTTACTAAGCGTTATCAGGGCGTCAGTCAAAGATTTATATAAGTAATAATCACCGTTACCTATGTTGTTCACCTGTACACCATATTCACCATCTTTGAAATATTGCCACTCCAAATTCGTATCCAGTATACATGTTACACGAATACTAGCCGCACTGTTGTTGATTATTCTCTTAAATGATGTTCCAGTAAATGCCCATTCACTAACATCTGCTCCTTCGCATAGAATTAGTGTACCTGTCATATTATTGCATCCGTGAAATGCACCTCCCTCTATATCACATCCATTCGGTACCGTAATATCCGCTGCAAGATTACAGCATCCATTAAAACAGGCTTTGCCTATATACACAATATTATTCGTAAGTACAAATTCTCCGTTAAATCCTTTGCATCCTATAAATGCCCTTTTACCAATTGATGTTACAGTATCAGGAATAGAAAGGTCACCTGTCAATCCGGAACACATATTAAAGGCATCGGATTCAATTATCTTAAGATTTGAAGGTAACGTCAGTTCTCCTGTGAATCCACTACATTTTGCAAATGCGCCTTTGCATATTTGCACTACGTTTTTTCCATCAATCTTATCAGGAATACGTAAAAATCCCTGTTCCAAATTCATATAGAAATAAATGTATATCTCATCTCCGACAACTTTGTATATGTATCCATTTGACGATAATTCGTAGTTAAACATGGGATTCGCAAAAAAGTACCTCGCATTGTTTCCTATGGATATTGATATTTCATCACTGTTACTAACATCATTAATCTTATGATCCTGATCAAGTCCATAGGTAAAGAATCTGAAGTCAGCTCCATCTGTCCCATCTGTACGTCCAAATATACTTTTAAGTTTAAGATTAGGATTATTGTTATTTATCCTTGTAAAATAACAACCTCTAAAGGCATCTACACCTATAGTCGCTGTTGATGAGAGCATCTCGAGTTTCCCTTTAAGATATATACCAGAGAAAGCATCTTGTCCTATACTCTCGACATTTTCCGGAATCACAAGATCACCAGTAAAACCAACACATTGTAAAAATGCTCCTCTACTTACTTTTTCCAATGATATGGGTAACTTTAATTCTCCTAAAAACCCATAACACTCGTTAAACGCAAATTCACCTATCTCTTCTAATGAAGTTGAAAGCACAAGCTTATCAAATCCATCACAATATCTAAATGCACTATCTTCTATAACAGTAACGCTGTTTGGAATAATCAGCTCACCCGTCATATGATCGTTATACCAGAAAGCCTGTTTCCCTATTTTTTCAAGATACTTAGGAAGTACAAGTCCACTCCATTTGTATCTGTATGCGCTGTCCGAAAACGCATTATAACCAATAACAGTAACAGGTAAACTCTCTTCCTCCACAGTTATCGTGTCTGGAAGTGTCAACACTTGCCCCTTCTTAAAATCTGCAGGTTCAGTATAGCCTGTAAGTGTAACCGACTCCCCATCATCGTTGACCTTATACTGAATCCCGTCATCTGTCGTTCCGGTATCCCCCGGCGCTGCATAAGAATATCCCCCATATGCAAGAAAACATATAAGCGCCGCTGCCAGAAGTATAACTGTCTTTTTCATCATGCCTTTCATTCTCTTCCCCATCCTTTCTCTGAATAAAACAAAAACCGCCTGCAAGAACCTTCGTCCTCACAAACGGCATTTATTCACTGTAGTATTCCTGTTGGAAGCGGGTATAGTTAACCCGTAGACCCGTAGACCCGTAGACCCGTAGACCCGTAGACCCGTAGACCACCCTATCGGCTCCCATATGTGCTGTCAAGACTTTTTCATTGGTATTTATCATATTTCTGCCTTTTTACCTGTTGAAAAAAATAGTATTCATGATATAATTAACTCATTAAAGAGCACTACCAACCGATAGACGGTTAACCCGTTAAAGTAAAACGATTACAGAATGACCGCTAAACTTTGCAGAGGATGGCGGTCATTTCTGTGTTTTTCCATAATGAAATCCAACTGTATATCCAACTCCTGCACATCCTAAGCCAAAAGCCAGGACTGCGATTAAGCCTTCTATCGTTAACAATTCACACGCCCTCCTTTCTTCAGATTCCTTTTCAGGTTTCTATGTAATCGGAGGGTCACAGTCCCTCCGGAGAGGGTTAACCGCCTACCGTTTCTCTATTGGTAGTACCCAAAACCATTTTACATGCTATGAAGTCTTCTTTCAAGCGTTTTATTCGGTTTTAAGCAATACCTTTGGGCTCCCCAAAGTAGTATTGCGTTACTGTCCCGGCGGGACAGCACAGCTTCCGCAGGATGACCTGACTTAGCATGCTAAGTCTTGGGAGCAAGACCTACGGTTCGTAGTCGCCCACGATTTCTTCAATTTCTTCGGTAGCCTCTTCCACCATATCGATAGCGTTGCTTAATTCCAAACTATTGGTATCTCTTTCTCCGGTCATAAAGTTATTTATGGTTTTGACGGCACTCCGGGCTTTGATCACAGGCTGGTCCGTTTTTTTAATCAACTCCCTGTAAATGATCTGTTCTTCGTTGAACCAATGATCCAAACGCTTTTGTAACTCACGATACGCATTGAGCCACCTGGGAATAATCTCCTTAAGAGCATGATCAAGCCGTTCCCAAAAGCTCCGGATCTTTTCATCCTGGTCATTTAATGTCTTGCTGTTATTTTCTATTGCCGCTTCCTGATTCTTGATGATAGCTGTGTTCTGATTGATAGCCGTAGTCTGTTCGACAATAGTCATATCATTATCTTCCACTATGCAGTTAGACATGGTTACCTGCTCCTGTATCTGTTCCAGATCCCGCTTGGCAAGCAGTTCTTCCCATAAGGACACATATTCGAGTTCCTTTTCCATCTTTTTTATCCTGTAGGCATATATCTGCGGTTCTTCATGTTCTCTTCCTTCGATCCGCTCCTTAAGCTCCACACTATTCCCTAAAATCGTTTCAACGTTCTTGGAAAGAACACGTCTTTTTGCAAAGTCTTCCATTTTTCTGTAAAACCTTTTAAGCTGATATCCGCCATTCTCTTCCGCTTCTTTCCTGCTCTCTACACGTTCAATCCCGTCCAGCGAAAGTGCCCTGCCCAAGGATACCTGTACGGGCAGCCCCTGCTTATAATCTTCTCCTATCGGCTGGTATGCAATATGTAAATGAGGTGTTCCGTTCGGTTCGTCCATATGGATCACTGCCCACACCACCTCCAGATGAGGATAGTACTTCTGAAGGTGCTCAAGAAAGATCTGATACTCTCTTTTGAAGAAGGAATGCATTGCCATACTTTTCTGATCAGAGTCATACCATACCTTCCCGAGTGTCTCATGATCCCCAAGCTGATACACGGCTTCATAGACCAGCGGACAGGCAGCGGACGTTTTACGGCTTTTACTCTTGCTGTATTTTCTGTGCCATTCCGAATACGGTATTTTGATCTTTCTGTCATTCCGCTTCTGCTTCCGGTTGTATTCATCTATGACCGGCTGCAGTCTCTCATTGGTGTACTGTTCTACGGTACGCCCCTGCAGTCTGTCAACTAATGTTACATTGTACCGGCTGAGTTTAGGATCGACATTCTTCGGAAGCTTCCCTTCCCTAATGTCATGGTGGTATGCTGTGTGTCCCGTGCTGAAACTTGCGCTTATCTCTGTCATAATCTGCTCCTTTCTCACATCTGTTTTTCAGCGGAATAGATTGATATTCATCCAAAAAGTCCGGCAATAAATACCCTCATTTTCCGGGAAAAATCAGGGAAATATGTCCCTGTTTTTCTGATCCGTTTTCCTCTGAACTGACTTCATATCCGTAAATATATGCAAAAAGTCTCACGAAAATACCCCTCCCCGTTGCCGGGTAGGCTCAAAGCCAAACTTGACAGCCCCAAAAAACGGGGCTATCAAGTTCGTTTTTCGCTTCGTGAGCAAAAGCAGCTCACTCCGGTAGATCCGTCCTGAAATCAGAAGTCATACCCCTGTTTTCCGGAATTTTTTTCATATTCCTTCAGAAAACCTGAAAGGAGATGAGGAATATGAAAATCGAAGAAGCATTGAAAGATCTGTGTCGTTCTGCTAATATCAGCTTGGACGAAATTGATGCCTCTCAGATAGGAGAGATCATGAGAAAAACTATCAGAGAGAAAGAAAAGAAAGTTGTCGCTGTTCTGGGAGAACCCGTAGCGACTCAGAAAAGCGGAAGGGAGGGTACATTCTACAGATACCGCAGGAACGCTGCCAAGGGCATAACCAAAGACATCGTGCGCAAAGACCGTTCAGCCGTGATACAGGAAGCATATCAGATCCTTTACGGTGAAGCGGAACATTTAAAGGAAATGACCGTTTCAGACGTCTTTAAAGAGTGGTATGAGGGCCGGACAACAAAAAAGAGTTCCAAGACCTGCGCAATGGACATGTCATTCTGGAATGCCCACCTTAGGGACACGGAACTCGCCGGAATGAAACTGGCGTCCGTGCGGGCGGAACACATCGAGGAAACGCTGGATGATATCTGCAATGATCACAGAATAGCCCGTTCCACTTTAAACCCGCTGATCACGATACTGAAGGGCATATGGTCAAAAGGAGTCAGCAAAGGCATTGTTGATATCAATCTTCCGAAGAATATGGATTTCAGAGAGATAAGACTGAATACAAAGCAGCCGAAATCGGAAGTCCAGAAGCAGGAAGAAGTCTACAGGGATGATGAGATAAATGAACTCAGAGATCATCTCTGGCTTAAAGACCGTGATATCTATGATAATGCGATCCTGTTTCTCAGCTACCTCGGGGTCCGTATAGCTGAGATGCGTGCGCTTACCTGGGATGATTATGATCCGCTCAGCGGAGAGATAAGGATCACGCACGAGATCGTAAAGCGGAAGAAAGGCAATAAGACCTATGTGGATGAGGACGTACCGCATACCAAAGGCTACGCCGCACTCGGTCAGAGGAAATTTCAGCTGCCTACGCCCTGCAGAATGATCCTTGAACAGATGAGGATGATCAACGGGGACAAAAAGTACATCTTCCAGTCCGAAGGTATATACCCTATCAATCCGAACCATCTCAATGCCCGCCTGAAAAAACACTGTAAGCATTTAGGCATACGTTATTTCAGCAGCCACAAATTCCGCTTCTATTGGATCAGCCGTGCCTACGAACTTAGGATCGATGAAAGGATCATCCAGATGGTTGCCGGACACGCTTCAGTAGAGATGACAAGGAAGTATAACCGCTCCACTCATAAGCGTGAAATGCTTACGCAGACGCAAATGGACAGCATTGCAGGCTTCGTTCACCACCGTTCACCGTCTTCAAAAGCAAATGAAAAACCCCTCAAACGCATTGTTTAAGGGGTTTTGATGAAGTCGAGGTGACTGGATTCGAACCAGCGACCCCCGCGTCCCTAACACGGTGCTCTAGCCAAACTGAGCCACACCTCGATATAAAAGCTGCCGAGCGGAATCGAACCGCCGACCTCCGCATTACCAATGCGACGCTCTACCGACTGAGCCACGGCAGCACTCACATCCACCGAGAAATGATGATACCAAAAACACGCGTCACTGTCAAGCACTTTTTGATTATAACAAGAATTTGTTGCAAATAAACAAACAGGAGCGCTCTGCAATTGTCGAAGTCTCCGTTTTGTGTTAAAATAAAGCTGTTGGTTTTCTTATTAACAATAGCAAAAACAATATTGAGGAGGGAAACGTATGAAGTACAGTATCGAAGGCGAACCTTTACCCGTAGTCATCTGTAATCTTGATCCGGGAGAGACCATGATCACCGAAAGCGGTGCCATGAGCTGGATGAGCCCCAACATGAAGATGGAGACCACTTCCAACGGCGGCGTAGGCAAAATGATCGGCCGTGCTTTCTCAGGCGAGAAGCTGTTCCAGAACAAATATACCGCAATGGGCGGTGAAGGCCTCATCGCTTTTGCATCCAGTTTTCCCGGAGCCATCAGACCTTTCCAGATAGCTCCCGGTCAGGAGATAGTGGCACAGAAATCTGCATTTCTGGCTTCCACTTCAGGTGTAGAGCTTTCAGTATTCTTCCAGAAGAGGATCGGAAGCGGCTTCTTCGGCGGTGAAGGTTTCATCATGCAGAAGCTTTCAGGTAACGGTATAGTCTTCCTTGAGTTTGACGGATATATCAAGGAATATGAACTCGGGCCGGGACAGAGCATGATCATTGATACAGGTTACCTTGCTGCAATGTCTGCAACCTGCAGCATAGATATCCAGACTGTACCGGGACTCAAGAATATTTTCTTCGGAGGCGAGGGACTGTTCAACACCGTTGTAACCGGTCCCGGACACATCTGGCTGCAGAGCATGCCCGTACCTCAGCTGGCAGGAGTGATCAGGCCTTATATACCGACGGGGAATAGCTGATAACAGGATAAGTAAGGCCCTGTGCGATCATAATGATCGCGCAGGGAAACGAAGCAAAATAAGACAGGAATCGGAAAACATGTTTTCCGATTCCTGTTTATTTTTGCTTCTACACGTTGCAGCAAAGCTGCAACGTGCCTTACTTATCAGTCTCCAATCGGTCTCTGATCTGCCCCCTAAGGCTTCCCCGTATTAGCATATACGTACTTATTCCGCGATTTCTCACCGATCATGCGCACCTCCTGGTCGGTCAGTTTCAGTTCTTCGAATACCTGCATCGCGTCTTCAAGCTGGGCAGAATTAATGCAGAATACCAGCTTAGGTCTTTCCTTGAAGAACAGCTTTGCAAATATTCCCGGCTCCTGCCACCTTAAGAAATATGAGACTCTTGCATACTGCAGAGCCGCTTCTATACGGTGCCTTATCTCCTCTGCCTGTTTCAGTTTCTTCGGAACGATCTCACACAGATCGATTTCATTGTTGACTTTTACTCGGGTCATCATGTTGTCAATGTCAGTCCTGGTTCCCATTTTTATTCTCCCAGCTCCTCTATTACAGCCGCCGTGTAGCCGTGCGGTGCCTCAAGTAACTCTGCTCTGATGCTCTTCTTGCCTTCGGTGAATTCAAACACCGCAAAGCCCCCGGGGAGCACCGGAGTAAAATCCAGCTCGTCCAGGCCACCGCCCAGGCCTTCGCCGGTATACTTAATATAACTCTCTTTCAAACACCATATCGCAAAGAAGTTCTTCTCACTCTCGCTGGGTGTCAGTTTTCTCAGATATTCCGTTTCGGCCGGATGAAAGAAACGTCCTGCCACATCAGCCTTCAGCTGTCTCCACTCCTGTATGTCGACTCCCACATTAAGCGAAGATACTGCACATACGGCCATATCACCTGAATGGGCCACCGAAAACTTCACCTCCGGAATATCCGGAAAATAAGGTTTTCCCTTGGCATCCTTCTCCACTCTGTATATACCTTCAGGAGCCTTGTCCCCAAGGAACTGTCTTGCGGCATGCTGTATCAGCAATCCTGCGGTAAGTATCTGCGCCCGCTTTTTAACATTGTCTGTCGCTGCCGCTTCTTCACGACGCTTGGGATCCACTCCGTCTAAAGCTTCCTTAACGTTCTTTTCGTTTTCCAGAAGACTGCATGAAGCCATATAAATATCAGCCATATCAACCTCCCTGTAAACTCTCTTTATAGAACTCCCTTATATCTGTATATCCGTCCGCTGCAAGCTGCTCCTTCTGGAACTTCTTATTCTTTGCCATCTTAAGCAGCAGCACTTTCGAACCCTTCTGTCTCATCTCCATGGCTTCCTTAAGTATGGCAGCCTGTCTCTCCATATCCATGCCTTTTTCCACCAGGAAAACCGTCTTCTCCGATTCACCGGGTACCTTAAAGCCTTTTTCCATAAGTATGGTTATGATGCGCTCAAAACCGATTGAGAAACCTACGGCAGGAGTATTGTTACCTGTGAATCTGCCTATCATCTCATCGTATCTTCCGCCGCCTCCGCAGGAAGAATTGAATTCTTTAAGCTCCACCTCAAAGATCGTTCCGGTATAGTAGCTCATGCCTCTTACCAGCGTCGGATCGAATACCAGTCCAAAATCTGCTGTCTTGGCGGGATTCACGACTGCGAAGATCTCACTTAAGTTATTCCTGCAGTCATCCGGCAGCTTGTCACCCATCAGCTCTGATAATGCAGCCAGAGCTTCTTCTCCCTCTTTACCTTCAAGTTTTTCAAAAAGCTCCATGTAGCGGTTTACAACATCCTCCGCATATCCCGCACTTTTAAGCTCGGCACTGACGCCGTCCCTTCCTATCTTGTCCATCTTATCAAGTATGATGAACACCGAATCGTAATCCTTCTCTTCAAAGCCTGCATAAAGAGCCATGGCTTTCAGCATGCGCCTGTCATTTATCCTTATGTTAAAATCCTTAAATTCCAGTTTTCCGAGCAGAGTCGTCATGGCGAGTATCAGCTCGCATTCAGCCATATTCGAGGGATCTCCGAGTATGTCGATGTCGCACTGGATGAACTGGCGGAAACGTCCGCGCTGGGGCTGGTCGGCCCTCCATACATTTCCCATCTGCAATGCCTTAAAAGGAGAAGGCAGTTCATTCGAATGATTGGAGTAATATCTTGCCAGAGGAACAGTCAGGTCATAGCGAAGACCGCCGTCTACCAGATCTTCCTCAGAGGAAGCTTCAGCCAGATTCAGCTTCTCGCCTCTCTTTAAGATCTTGAATATCAGTTTCTCGTTTTCGCCGCCCTGCTTGCTTGTCAGATTCTCGATATGCTCCATGCAGGGCGTCTCGATCTGGGTAAAGCCGAAACTTTCATAAGTCTCCCTGATCAGTCCCATCACATAGTTTCTGATCGCCATCTCGGCAGGAAGTATATCCTTCATGCCCTTTACGGGCTTCTTTGTAAGTGCCATTTTTTTAACCTCTGCTGTCATTAAAAATCGAAAATATTATAGCCGTTTGGCCAAAAAGTGTCAAACCGACGTCAATTCAGTTCATAGGTATAAACCGTGTCATAGCAGATCACCAACAGCTTGTCACCATCGAGTATGAAGTAATCCGGCGAAGTCTTCACCTTTATCTTCTTTAAGACCTTGCCTGTGAATCTGCTGAGTATGTATACGTAATCATCTTCCTGGGTGAAACCGTAGCCGCAGATGATCGTATCCTTATATATCATGAAGTTATCACAGTTTGCTACCAGATTGTCACTCTTCCATTTGAGTAGACCTGTCTGTGTATCCAGAGCCAGTATATATGCGGTATCCGGCTGGTCTTCCGAATAGGTCCTGTGGGCCAGGTTCACGTAAAGTATGCCATCATACATCGTTGCGTAACGGACATACATGGTGGTGTAATCATTTCCCGGATTCGGTGTATACAGGAAAGAAGTAAGATCAAAGCGGTAACCCTGGGTAAGAGCCTGATCCCAGTAACAGGTGATAGCCAGCTCGCCGTTATCCGCATCGTTGAGCGGTTCATATGTGTATCCTGATTCATCGGAATAACGTCCGTCCGAATCCCTGTAGAACCCGGGGATGACATAGCCGTTGGCATTAGCCCAGCTGTCGGCAAACATCATATCTTCCTTCTTTACCTCTTTGAGTTCATAAGGCATATCGGAGAGTTCTTCCACCGCATCATCGGCAATATAGCTGCCGTACCAGTCCGGTGCATATGCATAATAATCCGCGATTCCGCTGATCTGATCTGAATACTGGTCTATAAGCTCTTGGATTTCTCCATCGTCATATACCTGATCCGGCGCACTCTCTTCCTTTATACGCTCCATGAGCGGAGCCATGCCGTTATCTTCGGGCTTGTATTCATCCACAATAAGATCCGGATACTTTGAATAGTCCAGAGTTGCAAAGATAGGTCCGAGAGCATAATACTGCAGATCATAAGGATCAAAATATATCTCCATGGCTGTATCGGAGATGGTCCACACCAGATAGTTCTCAGCTACCATTTCTTCTATCTTGGTAAGCATTTCGGCATTATCTTCATCAGTAAATTCATAATCATCGGAAACAGTTTCCAGATTATCCAGAATGATCTGCGGCAGCCCTTTGATATCACCTACCACATCACTAAGCGGCAGCTGCTCACCGGTCTTGGTATCAAAAGTAGCGCTTCTGTACCAGGTCACCGGATGCGCACCGTTAAAAGACGAATATACATCTATACAAAAGCTTACGACTTTATCATCAGCCCTTGCCACCGTGAGATTTTCGGACTGCTCATTTGACGAATACATATAATCGATGAAATCCGGATCTTCCCACACGTCCCGCATGCTGCTGCCGAGAGAACTCAGCGCCGAATCTTCCTTTTCGTTGTTATACGCATCCAGTCCTTCCTTCAGTTCCGGATATGCATCTTCACAGCCGTCCAGTTCCACCTTCTGGAACACCTCAAGCGCAAGAGGAAAAGTATAACCGTCATCTCTGTCCGAACTTGCCTCACTGGAATAGTTATAGGTAGTGATCTTTAGTTTCAGCTCCTTATTTTCTGTCTCCGCAGGTGTCGGAGTTGCAGTCCCGTCGTCTTTATCTGTTTTATCATCCCGCACATGCTCTGTCGTTACCGCAGGCTCTTTTACTTCTTCTTCCTTGCCGCAGGCACCAAGTAATAATGCTGCCATAAGCAGAACCGTCAGTTTCTTTTTCATGATCTGTCCTCCGCTTGCTATCTTCTTCTTCTGTCAGTCCGTCCCTGATAATACCTGGTCTTATCCTCATACATCATGAGGTCAGCTTTCTTCTTTATCTCGTTAAGATCAGCTGCCGGATCATTTACAAAAATGTATCCGATAGATGCGCTCCGTCCTTTGTCCGCGATGCCGTTGCGTAATGCTTCCACGGCTGCCATGAAATCAACTTCTTCATCACAGATCTTATATGCCGCAAATTCATCGCCACCCATGCGGAAAGAATTCTGCTTGCCGAATGCATCTCTGAGCGCATTCGCAACATCCTTTATCATCGCATCACCGGCCTCATGTCCTTCATTGTCATTGACACGCTTCAGTCCGTTAATATCGCACATGACAAAACCGTAGGGCTTGGCGGTATCAAGCTTCTCCGCTTCGAATTCACCTATGGCGCGTCTGTTGCCGACTCCTGTCATCTGATCGTAGTAACTGAAGTTGATGAGCTTCTCCTCCGTTCCCCTTCTCTCGATCGTTTCAGAGAAGAAGTATTTAAGGTACTGCATGATGTCCGCTATCTCATCAAGCTTCTCTGCAGGCGGATTGTTCACTCCGAAGAAGCCTACTATCTCATCGCCTACTATTATGGGTGCGCTTATTAGACTGTGAATACCGCTCCTGGTCAGAGTATTGTAAAGAACGGGATAGGGTTCCTTATAGCGTCTCATATCATCCACGATCACGCTGCCTGTCTTCTCATATTCCACCATGAACGAATCTATGACACCCTCATACGGCAATTCTTCAAGTCCCCTCTTGGACTTGTCATTGATATCACTGTACCAGTCATAACTCACGACATATCTGCCGTCGCCCTGTTTCTCATATACATATGCCTTATCTGCGTTAAGCTCCTTACCTAGGTACTCTGTCATCTGCTTCAGAGTTTCCTCAGCGGACTTACCGGACATGGAGGACTGCATCAGTGAGTTCACGAATTCCTCTCTCGTGCTCTTCTTCTTGACCTGGCTTATCCATTTGATTATCTGTACGAACATGGAGATAATAAAGATCACAAGACCTATACGCACGCAGGTACCGTTATTTGTCGCGGTCTTTCCGGAAAAGATGTATCTTCCCATATCCAGCGCCGCTCCGACAGTGAAGCATAATGCTCCTATGCTGAAATAAGTCAGATTGGCTTTGAGCCCCCTGCTCTTGCAGTACTTTTTATTATCAAGCAGTATTATAGCTACCAGCGCGGTCGTAACTATATATCCGAGGAACAGTATTCCCATGGTCTTGTGCATATCGATGCCGGCAAACTTTCGTAACAGGATCACGCTGCCGAGGCACAGTATCATGATACCGAAGCTCAGATATTTATAAAAATCCTTCTTCTTTCTTGTAACGGAAACAATAAAGCATACGATAGGAAACTCAGCCAACGAGAGCAGCACGTAATCTGTAAGTCGTATCGCAACTATCGATCCCATCAGCATCTGGACTATATCCGATTCCACAAAAGTCCAGGTACCCAGAATAAAGGTCGATACGCCGAGGCTCAGCAGATCGTATCCCAGATGATTTTCCTTAAACAGCGTGAAATGGACTATCATTATGACCACGCCGAAGAACATTATCAGCGCAGAAAGCGTGATGCCAAGAGCATTTTCATGTATCATCAGGTGATCGAAATCCCTGCTGTTGCAAAGCTTTGCCGTCACAAAGGAGCCCCCGTTCTCGCCCTCGAAAGGTCTGTAGATTATCAGCATCAGTTCGCTGCCGACATTTGAATGAGGAATAGGCACGGTATGGAATACCGTTCCCGTTCCGAGTCCCGTCAGGTTTTCTTCGGGCATATAATTATAGATCAGTTCTTTGTCAAGATAGAGCCTGAAGCGTAGATTCCTGCTGCACAGGTTTAAGGACTCTCCTACCCGGATCCCCTTGGGCACTGCGTTGTAAAGGGTCTGATCCATGCGTCCATCGGTAAGAGGTATATCATCAAGGGATACCCTTATCCCTTTTTCATTGGTCCAACTGTCCATCATGTCTATGCTGTGCACGTTAAGATAGCTTTTCTTTGACTTGGGCATATCGGTACCAAAGGTTACAAACAATATGAAACCCAAAAGCATGACAGCATATATGATCTTCAGTTTATTGTTTAATGCCGCTTTCATTAAAGTCCGCTTCCGCCTCCGTTAATGCTGTTTCCGCCAAGTCCTGATGTATTGTTTCCTCCGAGTCCCCCTGCGTTGTTTCCGCCTGCTGCCGAAGGTGCCACACCCGATGAATAAGGCAGCTGTACCGGCTGGGAAGGCTGGAAATAAGGAGCTCCGCCTGCTGCCGGAGCCGCCGGCGTTACAGGTGTTACCGGTGTAACTGGTGTAACTGGTGTAACCGGTGCCGCATCAGTATTAATATGAAATACCGGAGTAGCTACAGCCGAAGTTTTTATTGCTTCTCCGGATGACTGCGCGTAGGGCGATCCCAGCGGCGTGGAAGAAGCCGGCTGCGCATAGGGTGAGCCCACAGGCTGTGCGGGTTGTACCGGCTGCGCAGGCTGTACCGGATTCACCGGCGGTACGCTGTTTACCGTGGGCAGCGGCTGAGATGTCCCTGTCAGCGGGGATGAATACGGTGAACCTGTGGGTTGTGATGTTCCCGTCATCGGCGCCGCATAAGGCGAACCCATCGGCTGTCCGTTCTGTGCCGGAGCCCCGGGCTGTGCGAATGCGCCTTTCACCATGCTTCCCACATTTCCGTTCTTCGGCAATTCTTCATCACCGCTTCCCGGTCCGTAGGTTTCCTTACTTACACTATGACTGACAGCCTGCATCATTTCCTGCTCTTCCTTTTTCTGTTTAAAGAACAGCACTACCATTATGCCGGGAACTATCAACAACAACAATCCTATTATCGTAGATATCAGCGGCGCGCTTTTCACGATGATCGGCTGCAGATAATACGGTACTACACAATCTTCGGCAGAAAACTTATTTCCTTCCACCGAATCCCACATTATATCCTCTATATCTTCGCAATACTCTATTGCATATCGCAGGGAATCACCCTTCAGCTTCTTAAGCTCACCTTCGAGTTTGATGCCTGTTGCAGGCGGAGACGGAAGCCTTGCCAGATCCTTTCCGTTGTCGTAGATCTCATACCATTCATCCATCCAGTCAAGCGTGTCCTCATAGGCTTTCTCCATTTTATCGAAATAGTTACTGCCCACCTTCACAAATATCAACATATCGGGATAAGGTGTGGTGATCTTAATACCGTCCATTTTCTCCACGTGAAGATATGGAATGGTATAAAACCTTCCGCTTTCCCTGGAAGAAGTAGTCACTCCCATGGTCTTCCTTGTTTCCGTTTCGCTGATGGCCGCAGGAAATACTGCAGAAACGTCAAGAATAATGTGGTCTCCCGCCTTCAGATCTTCGGGATCCTCCTCAAGAAGATCGATCGGATCCTTCGACAGAACGATCAGATCCTTGACTCCAAGGATCGTAAGTGTCGCTCCCAGAACCAGAAGCATTAAGAATAACTTTGTTTTGAATTTCATACTTTTCCCCTCCCCCTCGGGTAAAATATTTTATATACTTATCTTTAGCCGTACTTTTCCTCAAACTCCGCTACCGACATGGGCTTTGCAAAATAGTAGCCCTGGAACATGCGACAGCCCATCTCACTTAACATCTCCAGCTGTTCCTTTGTCTCCACGCCCTCAGTCAGCGCTATCAGTCCAAGCTCCTCGGACATCTTCACAACATTCTTGAGTATCGTTCTCGCCCTGGATTTTTCATCTGTCTGGCTTAAGAACTTCATGTCGATCTTGAGTATATCAACGGGTATGTCTTTGAGCATGTTCAGAGATGAATATCCGCTTCCGAAATCATCCATCTCCACGGTAAAGCCTGATTCCCTGAAATCATTCAGCAGTTCAAGCCTGGTGGAATCCGAATCGCCCATCATCGCTGTTTCCGTTATCTCTATACGCAGCTTTGACTGGTCTATGCCGTACTCCATTACCAGCTCCATTATATTTGCGTATACGTTGGTAAAGTAAAAGTCCTTCGGTGAAATGTTAACGGAAATGAAAAGATCCTTTCCTTCCTCTTCCCAGTGCGCAAGTATCTCACAGGTTTTACGCCATATATGTTTGTCCACTTCGACTATCATGCCGTTTTCTTCAAATACCGGTATAAAAGCTGCCGGTGAAAGGAAGCCTTTTTCCGGATGTATCCAGCGGGCCAGCGCCTCGGCCCCCAGGATATTACCGTCCTTATCCGCTATAGGCTGCAGATAGGGCTGTATCTCTCCGTTATCCAGCGCCGCCCTTAACTGCGCCGTTATTTCCTGATTCCAGAGCAGTTTTGATCTTATCTTATCATCATAAAAAGCGATATGCGTATGATAATCATCTCTTATGGGAGCAAGCGCTAAGTGTGCCCTGTCAAGCATTACCGATACATCAAGGTTTCTCTCATTGACTTCATACACACCCACATGTATCAGCAGCTGGTGTTCTATGGTCATCTGTCTTACCTTGAAATGCTGCAGTTCTTCTTCAAAGACCTCCGGATCAAAGGATTCACGCGGCATACAAATACCAAAGGTATCGCCCACCAAACGTCCGTATACATATTTGTCACATTTATGAGACCTGATCCAATTGGCTATGGTCTTGATCGCATGATCACCGAATTCACTTCCGAAGACATCATTGACTATCTTGAAATTCCTTACATCCACAAACATCACATTGAAGCTCACTTCGGGATTATCCTTTAAGACTTCCTCTATCCCCCTGTACAGACGGTCCCAGGTGAACAATCCTGTCAGCCTGTCATGCCCCATTTCCTGCATCTCACGTAGAATGCGTCTCTCTTCTTCCGTATTATCCCTTATCTTTAAGTAACTGCCGGATGCATGTCCGTGATCGTCCGTCACGCTCTCGCTGCTGATGATATAATATCTTGCCGTGTCTCCCTCGCCTATCGTATACTTGCCGGACCATGAACCTTTCTCTTTTATTCCATCACCGAACATATTTATCAGGAAATCAGCCGTGTTTTCATAATCGCTTCCTTCCACTTCCGCAAGCTTACGACCTTCACTGTTAGCCCAGATACAGTTACCTTCGGGTCCCATTATGTAAAAAGCATCCTCGCTCTCGGATACAATGCCTGAGAGCATCCTGTCCAGGAAACGCAAGGGTCTGTATTTGAGAGCGAAGAAATAAAACATGATACCCATCACACCGTAGCCTATCATCGAACGGTCAACGGGGGTTCTGGAAAAGATATAGACTGTCTGCCAGATACTCACTACCAGTATGCTTATCAGAAGTACGGTAAACTTCTCCCGGTATATCCTCGGAGTTTTGATAATGACGATCACATATACAATGATCACTGCAACAAATATCGAATAATCCACAACCCTGTGGATTGTCTGGCCGAAATACGGCACCAGACGATAATAGAGGCCGTTGTCATATACTATGGGTTCCACGGAAAAAGCATGGCCGAATACCATGTTCAGAAGCAGCTGCACCGAGTCAGCGATCAAAGCTATATAAACGATAACAGGAGCTTTGTGTTTGGTCCCTATGCCCTTACAGTAGGCGTAGGTGAACCTGCAGAACGCATACATGACCAGGTTCATTCCGAGGAAATAGAAATAATATCCAAGCCTGGCCATATATTCATCATGTGTGCAGATGATAAGCATATTGCCGATAAGCGGCGGAATAAAAGCACCGTCAAGCAGGGCAACGAACCTGCCGATGCCTTTATGCGAATTTTTTGCCGATACCGTACACCCCAACAGAGTTATTACTATGAGGGCATACAGAAAAGAAAAAATCATCCTCATAATAAGGCATTATACCATAAAGTCGTAAAAAAAGCGACTTTTTTATGTTAATCTACGCTCTCCGCTTCGCAATCATCCGGATCATATAAATGCCAGCCCGCCTTGCCATGTTCCTTGGTATAATACAAAGCTCTGTCGGCATGTTTATACAGTGTTTCGAAATCCCCTCCGTGAGCCGGACACATGGCTATTCCTATACTCATGGATATCATGCCCTCCATCGGATCTCCGTCAAAAGCATGCATTACCTGTTTTTCTATCTTCTCTGCCAGACGACAGGCGTTAATGCTGTTTTCAATATTGTCCGCAAAGACCATGAACTCGTCACCGCCTATCCTGCCGGCAACATCCATGCCCTTGAAGTTATTGCGTATGATCTCTCCGATCGCTGCCAGAACCCTGTCTCCGTTACTGTGTCCGAAGGTATCATTCACTGTCTTGAAATTGTCCGCATCAAGTATGATCAGTGCCCCTTGTTTGTCGATCATGTCACACTCTCCGGCCAGTTTTCGTACCAGAGTTTCCGTAGCCAGCTTATTCATGAGCCCTGTCAGTCCGTCATGATCTGCCCTCAGCTGCAGCTCTATCTCTTTCAGCTTTTCTTCATGTATATCAACAATATGGCCTATAACATGGGATACATAGCCTTCCTTGCCCACCACACTGACTATATCAGCCTTATACCAGCGGTATTCTCCTCCGCCTCCGAGAAAACCTGTCGAACGGAATTCTATGGAATCCCTGTGGGCATGATACATTGCGGAAGTTATCATTTTGCTGAAAGGCTTTATGTCTTCCTCATGTATGCCGCTTTCGGGTATCTGGGCAAGAAAACCCTGTATGACCGTATCCCTCGCATGCGAATCTTTCTCTGCAAAGCGGAATACGCAGGCATCGGTGCGGCAGTTAAAATCAAAAGTAATATCCATGTCCATCAGCAGATGCATGTAATTGGACTGGCGCTTAAGTTCTTCTTCAATGGTCTTCTCTTCTGTGCAGTCCAGTATAACGGTACTGATGATGTTTTTACTTCCCTCACGAGAATACAGATTTCCGTGCACGCGAAGCCACATTAAGCCTCCGTCCACATTTACTATCCTGAATTCAAACTCGGCAGCGCCGTCGTCCGCAAGTATATCCTTGAGCCCCTGCTCAAATATCTGCATGTCATCCGGAATGACCGACAGTCTTATATTCGAGAACAACTGGTCCACAGCTTCTTTGCTGCCACCCATCATACGATACAGTCCGTTGTTAAGGTACACCGGTTTAATACTCTTTATCTTGGCGTCCACCTCGAATGCGCATATACCGCCTATGAAATTTTCAACTATGGAGTCGATGAATTCTCTGTGTTCCATCAGATGAGTTCCCTTTCAAAACTTTGATCAGTAATACTCGTTAACATATGCATCTTTAAAATGCCAGAGGTTTGAGGTATCGTAACCGCTAAGCTCCTGCCAGTCACCGTCTGCGACTTCCACATACCATTTCCCCTCTTCATCATCGTATTCCATCCAGCCGTAATCGCCGAAATCGGAAGAGATCCCTTCGTACCAGTACTGCCACTGGGCCGGGAGCAGTTCGGTATTAAACCAGAACCAGCAGTCGCTCACACGGTCATACATATTTTCTCCGTCGGGATAACACTTCCTGCCAATCTCCTCGACATAGATGCTCTTTGGCAGTGTACCTGCCGCCTGGCCTGCATCTGAAGCGGTACCTGTATCGTAAGTTTCCGTCGTTCGTTCCGTATAGGACTCATCCCGCTTGCCATCGCTTGTAAACGCCCAAATAAATGCAGCAGCCTTAAACGTGCACGACCCCAGTATCATTAACAGATACACAGCCGCTATGAATGCAAATATCTTTCCATGCTGTTTCCGCGTACTCTGCTGTTGCTGCGGAGCATCCTGTATATCTATCTGAAACACGCCGCCGCACTTGTCGCAGGTGGGCACCATGCCCTCCTGCCAGGTATATACCATATGGTTGCCGCAGTAGGTGCACAGCAGGTTGGTCTGCACGCCTTTTGCGACCATATTGGCATAATACTGACCGTTCTCATCATAGTATCCTTCACGGTAACTTACGCCCTGATCGTTCGTCCAACCGTGCGGATAATACACATAATCGTGCATAAGCATGTTGAAGCTGAGCGCGTGTCCGTGCACTGCCGGATTCCAGCCGGACGGCTGGTTAACGCGTGTCCTGGCTCTGCTCGCATAGGACGACCGGCTGCTGCCGCTGTAGGAACTGCGGCTGTAGCTGCTCCTGCTCGAGTGGCTCGAAGATGAATGTCTCGAGGAACTCGAACTGTGTGAACTTCTGTGCGA
Source organism: Lachnospiraceae bacterium (assembly GCA_016281335.1). Taxonomy (GTDB): domain Bacteria; phylum Bacillota; class Clostridia; order Lachnospirales; family Lachnospiraceae; genus NK4A136. The sequence continues at coordinate 29,501 of JAEEIK010000032.1, forward strand.
GCTGCTTCTCGAATGACTTGAATGAGATGATGAACTGTGTCTGCCGGGCGGCATCCTTCCCCCTCCTTATTACCTATCTTTTCTACAACACATATATCATTTAATTATACGTTTTTATCCCCAATAAAGCAAGCAGGACATAGGGGACGCTCCTTCTGTCTTATTTCCCGTCCCGCCCGACACACCCCGCAGGCATTAAGCTCCTGCTAATCGCCTGCGGCCTGCATCTTATGCCCCAAACAACCTTCTCAACATTTTCCGGGGCATACTTTTTTCTTCCGCCCTGCTCTCTGGCGGCAATGGATAATAAGAAAAGTGGTGATATCATCGCCTGAATCTTCCTTCCTGCTCTTTGGCGGCAATGGAAATTAAGAAAAGCGGCGATATCATCGCCCGAATCTTCCTTCCTGCTCTTTAACGGCAATGGAAAATAAGAAAAGTGGCGATATCATCGCTTGATTCTTCCTTCCTGCTCTTTGACGGCAATGGAAAATAAGAAAAACGGCGATATCATCGCCTGAATCTTCCTTCCTGCTCTTTGGCGGCAATGGAAAATAAGAAAAGCGGCGATATCATTGCCTGATTCTTCCTTCAAGGGGTTAAAGACAGCACTTGAAGAGAAAACATGTTTAAATACTGTCTTCTGTGGATATGAGGACAAGGGGCGCGTCCACTTGTCTCAATCAGGAAACACGCAGACACATCCCGCAGGCAATTAAGTCCTGCGACTTAGTGGAGCACTTAGCGAAAACGAGCAGCATATCCCGGGCGCAGCAACTTCCCGAAAGGGAACGTTGCGAGCACACGGGATAGTTTTTGCTGCGATGTTTGAGCTTACGTGCGTAACGATTTAGCAGGATCTTAATGCCTGCGGAATGTGTCGTGTGAGACGGTAAATGCAGACAACAGGAACGTCCCTTCTGTCTCAGATTTCCCATTTGAATTTTCGGAAGACTCCGGGCTGCAGCACGATGTCTGCTGCCAGGTATTTTTTGATCTCCCAGTTTTCGCGCAGCTGGCAGCTTTCCGGCAGTATTGTTTCCCCGCTGACAAGGTCTTTAAGCGCCGCCGCATTTTTGTTTGTATATAGCTTAACATGCGCAGGTCTTATATCCCCTTTGACATATCTGTAAAGTATCATGCTGCCATCATCATAAGTAAACATCGAAAAGTCCTTTCCCGAAGCAAAGCTCTCCGGGCTTAATATGCGCTTAAACGCATCCGTTACCGGGCGCGGTATCCTGTATATATCCGCCTGGTTATCAGGCACGGCAAGTATATAGATCCTGCCTTTCGCATAAGTACTCCGCAGTATCAGCGGAGTATGATAATCCCCGTCTCCGCCGTTTACCAGCGACCAGGATGCGTTATTCCCGTGTACGATTTCGGGGAATAATACCGGCTTTACATCATCAAGATAGCCGGCATGATCGTTTGTCAGCTGGTACCTCGTAACACTGAGCTTCCTGCCCGTAACTGCTGCTTCGGTAAGCCCCTCTTTTCTGAGTTCCTCTCCTGCCCTGCTTAAAAAGCCCGTCGTGATCACAGCGTCGCCGCCCTTTGCAACAAAGGCTTTCAGCTTTCCCACAACATCTTCGTCCGCTGCCGAGCTTTCCGTCAGCAGCATCAGCTTTTTATCTTCCGGGAATACCGGTGTAGCATCAATGGGGATACCGAGCATACCCATGCGCATCTCCAGATGATTCTCGCCGCAGGATGCATGGGGTATGTATACAGGGATGCCTGTCGGCTTCCCTGTTTCTTTAAGCATGGCATCTATC
>JAEEIK010000033.1 GCA_016281335.1 Lachnospiraceae bacterium
GAGATAAATACAACTGCCGCTGCAGCGCTTTCCACAGGGTACATCTGTCTGCATCGGGCTTTCCTCTTCTTAATGTGGTGGGTGAAAGAGATCTTCCTGCAGAAATGTCAGATGTCGAGATGGAGTTTACGATAGGTTAGCCGACTGTGTATCTTTTGTACATAAAAACCTCCGCACAACTGCAGAGTTCCTTGTTCGATTCTATATCCATCTTGGAGATTTTTTCAATATTTCTCCAACCCAAGATTTCAGAAACTCAATACCGTCAAGCATTTAAGCCATAGGGCCATAACACTGAACGTCTTAGCTGAAGAATAAGCTCGACTCACATACTGCAATATGCTTTTGACGGTGTTCCTCAGGAAAGCAAATCAGAGAATTTATTAGACATTTCTATGGAGCTCCGTCACTACCACATAAAAAAACGCCCCTGCATGCACATATGCACACGCAAGGGCATCAAATCCTTATTTTATTCTTTATCTCAGCTGGATCGCTTCTTACTTCACTATCTCCACTCCGCTTCTGCTTCCCTTGAAGTTCTGTCCGTCAAGCGCTGTTAACTCTGCTTTCTTTGCTGCGGGATCGGTCAGTTTGACCGTGAAGCTTTTTGTTATCTTCTTGCCACTGAAAGTGTATGTCTTTGCTTTCTTCTTTCCGGGGATCTTTACTTTAATCTTTAAGCTCTTAAGCTTCTTGAGGCTGCCGTCCTCGTTGAGCTGCAACTCACCGTTCTTGAAGCCTGCCTTGAGGCTTACGCTCTCTATGGCATCAACATCGCTTATGTCTATGGGCACGATGTCGAATTCGTAAGGATGAGCCTTGAACTCCTTGTTGATGTCCTTTATCAGAGTTTCAAGTGCTTTCTTGTCCTTGCCTTTTATCTTGGCTTTCTTGCAGACTTTACTGTTTAATGAGAGCTTTACATAGAAGCTTCCCTTCTCTCCGACCTTCTTTTTCTTTCCTATCACGTAGCTTACCTTAATGAGCTTACTGAGGTCTGCGTCCTTATTAAGTGCCGCTATGGCTTTCTCAAGGCCTTCGATCTTTACCTTTGCAATCTCGCCATCCTGTACAAGTACAGCGAGTTGTGCAAGGCTTATCTTGCTGCCTGTCCAGTTAACAGCCTTGGGATAAGTGATGTTAATACTTACTGAAACATCGGCATCATTTATCTTTACGGACTTATTAACTGACGGAGTCATAGGTATCTGGGTATCCGGCTTCGGAGTCTCGGGCTGCGGTTCTTCCTTTTTCTCCTTTTTGGGTATTACTCTTGTTTCCTTATGTGTATTATCATTCTCGCATACCCTCTCTTCGATACCTTCTTCCGTTTCGCTGGCTTCTTTAACTACTTTCCATTCGCCCCATTTGTGTCCGCTTGCAGGAACAACCCATGAGTCCTCTTCTATCTCTGTCTTTCCATCTGCATCTGAGAAATGCTTACCACATACATCGCAGGTCCAGTATGCACTGTTTCCCGCCTCGGTACAGGTTTCTGCTTTGGCGGCAGTTTCCGTAAGGTGATGTCCGAGGGCAGGGATCACCCATGAATCAGCTTCTATCTCTGTCTTCCCATCTGCATCTGAGAAATACTTACCGCACACATCACATGTCCAATATGCATTGTTTCCGGATACTGTACAGGTCTCTGCTTTGGCTGCGGTTGCGATGAGGTGATGTCCTGCAGAGATTACCCACGAGCCCTCTTCTATCTCTGTCTTCCCATCTGCATCTGAGAAATGCTTACCGCACACATCGCATGTCCAACCCGCTATATTTCCTGCTTCGGTACATGTTGCTGCTTTGGCTGCGGTTGTACTAAGAATATGATGAGCCTTATTAACACTTATCACAATATTCTCTACAGCGAAATAGTTAGCCGGGTCAGGATTATAAGTGAGTTCTACCATATTATCTCCAAACACTAATGCCTGATCCTGATCTGCAAATGTGAAGCCGTCCGGAAGTACAATATCCTTAAGTGTCTGTTTACAGCTAATCGTTTTATTCTCCGGAAGTGTATATGTCGGGATCATTTTTATCCGGACATCTTTCCCGGGCATCTTAAATGTATATTTCCCTTCGCCTTCATCTATCAAAGAGAGATCGCCATCTTCTGATCGCACTGCTACATCTTCTGTATTGTCCATTGTCAGCATAACAGTCTCGCCTTCATAGGCATAGGCCGTATTGGCGTTTATACTTTCCTTTAGCTGTTCAGCTATGGTGATACTGTGATTAACAAGCTTAGAGCGGATGATCCTCGTATTTTCTTTTTCCGTATCATAGAAGAAATCCTTCTTGGCGTCACCCTCTAAAATATTATCACCGTTTTTAAATGTTATTTTTCCTGAAGAACTGGAATATCTTCCTTCTCCGATACACCTTGCATCGTTACTTTTCTTATGCGCCACTAACTTTAAAACATTAGTGCTGATCGTGATATTTCCACCGGCTCCTTCCCGTCCGCCACCGATTCCGGCACCATATTCTCCACCGTTCGCAGTCACTTTACCTCCATTTATTGTAATCTCACCGCCGGGTCCGTGTTCTCCACCACCGATCCCGGCACCATAGTCTCCTCCGGTTGCAATCACTTCACCACCATTTATCGTGATGTTACCACCATCTTTTTTATTTCCCCCACCGATTCCGGCTCCAAATTCTCCACCGTTCGCAGTCACTTTACCGCCATTGATCGTGATAGTTCCACCGTTTCCACCTCGTCCGCCACCGATTCCGGCTCCATATTTTCCACCGTTCGCAGATACATTGCCACCATTGATAATAATAGTTCCACCGGCTCCTTCATATCCACCACCGATTCCGGCTCCGACTATTCCATCGGTTGCTGTTACATTACCACCATTGATAATAATAGTTCCACCGGCTCCTTCATATCCACCACCGATTCCGGCTGCACCATCTCCTCCGGTTGCTGTTACATCACCGCCATTTATCGTGAACTCTCCGCCATCTCCGTCATATCCGCCACCGATTCCGGCCGCCCGTTTTCCACCGTTCGCTGTTACATCACCACCATTGATTTTAATAGTTCCACCGGCTCCAAATCGTCCACCACCGATTCCGGCTCCGTTAACTCCTCCGGTTGCAGTCACTTTGCCACCGTTTATAATGATAGTACCGCCATCTTCACTATCTCCGCCACCAATTCCAGCAACATAATCATATGCAGTGGCTATTAATGCTCCCGCATCTTCTCCGGTACTCTGTGCATATATATACAGGCTGTTACCGGTATTAACTGTTATGCCTTCCGTCGCAGTCAATGTCTTTTTATCGCAAAGGATCAGATGCACTGTTCCTGTCACGGTGATCCTGCTTTCACAGGTTGTATCTGCTGTTACGGCATACCATCCGTCATTCCATGCCGTATCCCCGTCAGTCACAACCGTAGCCTCTGCACAGTTTTTTGAAATACCCTTATCATCAAGATATTTGACATTGTTCACCGTCCCCGGCTCCGCATGCACAGTCAGCGCATTCCCTGCAAACTGGCTGATGATCATTACAAATGTCATCAAAAAGGCTATTACTCTGTTTTTGTGTTTCATTCTGTCTCTCCTCTCCTTGTACAAATAAAAAAACCGTCCGATACAGGAAACTATTCCCGCAGCTGACGGTCATCCATATTTATCATGTTTTCTCTTTCGCTTAAAGATAGTGCTGTTGTACTTGTTTGTCTGAGCGTAGTCGTCTGCATAACTGTCAATCCGTTTCTGATATTAATAGTTCTTTGGGGCAGTAATATCTGCCCGACTCCGAGAATGTATTATATCAGAAACAACTTATGCTCTCAAGGGGCTGTTCCGGTTGAGATGGCGTAAAGGTATCGACAGTTGATGGAAATGAGATTGGCCCTTGGCCTGATGTTTCTGACCTGATTCGCCTTCCATCTTACATCCCTTTGTTTTTAACGTCAAATGCTGTTGATCTGTTCCCGTATCGCCATTGTCTTTCTCACTGTGTTTCCGCCTATTGTTGCCTGCAGCTTTTCGATATACGTGAATGCTCTGCGCTGTTCCAAAGAGTATTCCTTCCTCTGTCTCACTGCGATAAGACCGTCCGTCCCGGTCCCTTTTCGTCTCTCCAGTTCTTTTCCTCTGCGATATGTGACCAGGTCTACGATCTTCTCACGGCCATAGTTACGCACATAACAGCGAAGTTTACACATCCTGTCGGAACCTACTTCACTCCAGCCCATCGGTCTTGAACTCATACGCTCGGAAAGAAGATGGCTTACATGTCCTTCCGCGCTGCAGCCCAACACTTTTTTATCATGGAACGCTCTCTGGATTGAGTCCCAGTTATTCTCAAAGTAACTCCGACAATCCTCTACCGCATTTTCACCTCCGTAGCGGTTCTTTATCCTCGTCAACAGCTTTTCTGCAGCCAGGAGGTTGTCTTTGTATATATACTTGTAAAACCGCGCCTTTGCCTCTTTTTCGAGATCCTTATCGCCTGTAAGACGTGCTATGCGATTGATATACTTCATCAGGTGAAAACGGTCCGCTACCAGCTGGCTTTTGTACACTCTTTCTTTTCCGGCTTTTATCCAGGCTGCACCATCACTATTGATATATACACGTTTCAGGTAATCCTGGTCATAATGCTCCCGGATATATTTCTCAACCTCGTCCCATAAATCTTTGTTATGCTCGCCTTGATATAAGCCCGAAAAATAAAACGGGTTTATAAGTTTTCTGCGGCCTTCACAGACATCATCCTTGCCTTCAAACAGATAGATCAGTTTTCCTATCATGCAGCCATCGTTCTGACCGGCCTTCTGTCTGTGGATGTGATCCTCATCTGCCTCGATATACAGATAACGCTGCTGTTTCTTCTCCACGGGTGCTTCAGGCTCCGGCATGACTTCTTCGATGGCGTGTATCTTATTCATTACGCTGACCTTTGTCACCTTGTGCTGACTGGTACTGAAGGCGTCTGCTGCACGCTGATAGGAATGCACTTCTGCTTCGTTGATAAGCTTAGCCTCTGCAAGTGATGTGAACCGTTCTTTCTCCGGTAACCTCAGCAGTTCACCAAGCAGCCGGCGGTATTCCCCTGTCTTCCTGTCACGAAAGAC
>JAEEIK010000034.1 GCA_016281335.1 Lachnospiraceae bacterium
AGGCCCTTGCTAGGCCGGGCACCCACTAAGCTCAAACTTCGCAGCAGAACTATCCCCTGACTCGCTTTCGTTCCCTCCGGGAAGTTGCTGCGTCAGGGATATGCTGCTCGTTTTTGCTAAGTGTTGCCCTCAATCGCAGTGCCTGATATCTTTCTGCGTCTCTGTTCTATAAGGTATTGACGAGGAACGCCCCCGTGGCGTTTCGCGTTCCGTCCCCGCAACCAGCGGGACGGTTCTGTGGTTGGCCGCGGTTGACGGGTAGATAAACACTGCAAATGATCGATTCCGGTGCAGGACTGTGTGAGGCCGCCGGTGCTTAATGAGCAGAAGTCCAAGGGACGCGCTGCGAATTTAGCACCGCTGCGAGCCCGAACCCAAGCGGAAGCGGGTCCTGCACGGAACGATCTTTGCAGTGTTTATGGAAAGATAAAAGCCACGGGGCGTACCCGTGGCTCGTAGAACGATATTTGCAGTGTGTCAGGCGAGTTCGGCGATGACTTCGATCTCGCAGAGGACGTTCTTGGGAAGGGCTTTTACGGCCACGCAGCTGCGGGCGGGCTTGGAAGTGAAGTATTCGGCATAGACGCCGTTGAAGGCGGCGAAGTCGCCCATATCGGCGAGGAAGCAGGTGGTCTTGACTACGTTTTCGAAGCTTAGGCCGGCGGCTTCGAGGATGGCGCCGACGTTTTTGCAGGCCTGATGGGTCTGTTCTTCGATGGTGCCGGTGCAGAGTTCGCCGGTTTCGGGGATAATGGGTATCTGGCCTGATGCGTAGAGAAAGCCTCCTGCGATCTTAGCCTGAGAGTAAGGGCCTATGGCTCCGGGTGCCTTGTCTGTTGAGATGGTTTTCATTGTTTTCCTCCTTTTTCGTCGTCAAATATTACTGTTACGTAGAAACCACGCGGGGTTTCTTCTATCTTCTCCACAACGCCTTCTTTGACATACAGCCTTTCGGCAAGCTTGTAGTTGGCGCTCATGGCAAGTGACGGGTCAATGGTGTAATAATAACTGCTGGGCAGGATGCCTTCGGTCACACTGACCTTTTCTCCTTCCTTAAGCAGTCCCTGTCGTTCCATTTTGAAATCCATTTTTCTCATGTTGTTTTCCTTCTTAGTCTTAAGCAGCCTGTGAGCAGCAATGTAAGTGCATATACGATAAATGCAGTGATCATAGCAAGCGCAAAAGCTATAAGAGTGCCGACAAAAGCACTTCCGCCGATCCGTCCGTTAAGCAGTGCGTATACTCCTCTAGCAGCCAGTCCCATTAACAACGAACAAAAGAGGGGCTTTAAAAAAGAGTCCATCCATTTGAAGCTGTAATCGGAAAGCTTTACCAGACTTCTGCAGTTCATGAGGCTGACGCACAGAGGGAAGGTGACGTTACCGATCAGCAGCGCGGAAACTTCCATATCCGTAAAGAGCAGGAAGCCGGCGACTATCACTACATGTATCCCGAGGGATATAGCCGAGTGTATCACGGGGGTGCGCATGTGATCGCAGCCCTGCAGTATAGAAGTGGTCACTGTGGAAAGCGCGTAGAACACCACTGCGAAAGAGCCGTAAGTAAGCAGGTTCACAGCTGTATCATGAAGATCCCCGAGACCGGGAAAAAGCAGCCGCATGATAGGATCGGCAAGGGCTGTAAGGCCTATGGCGGAAGGAATGGCTATCAGCATATTTACCTTCAGTACCGTATCGGTCTTACGGCGTACTTTGTCTTTCTCGCCCTTGGTGTAGGAAACTACAATGCTCGGAAGGGTAGCGGCAGCCATGGCGGTAGCCACGGCCACAGGCAGATTTATCATCTGGTTATACTGGGTATTGAACACGCCCTGCAGAGCGGTGGTCAGTTTTTCGCTGAAGCCCTTTCGGATCATCAGGTTGCCGAAGATCAGGTCGTCTACGGTATAACCGAGCTGGTATATGGTCTGGCTTAAAATGACCGGCAGCATGGTAAGACGAATGGCTTTCATTACAGTCTTATGATCTTCATCGAGTACGTCTTCGCCCTGTCCCAGAGCAGTAAAAGCCTTACGGTCCCTGAAGAGCAGGATAAGGAAGAAAACAAAAGCGGAAGCGGCGCCGGCAAAGGTACCGAGGGTACCGCCCATTGCACCGTAGGAAGCGGCATCCGTTTCCGCGGCCATCTTTACAAAAGTTGAAGCGGCCACAACGCTGACGATGGCATTGATGATCTGCTCGATGATCTGGGAGATGGCGGTAGGCACCATATTCCTGTGGCCCTGATAATAGCCGCGGCAGGTGCCGAGCAGGGCAACAACAAATACCGTAGGTGCCAGTATGCGTAAGGGGCGCTCCAAGCCCTCCTTATGATAAATAGCGGCGAAGCCGGAGGCTCCCACATAAAGGATAAGGGCGGCCAGAAGACCACTTATAAGCGCAAAAAGAAACGCATCCGCAAAGAGGCGGCGTGCGTTTTTATACTGTTTCTTAGTCAGTCTGGCACTCAACAGTTTGGACACGGCTAAGGGCATGCTGTAAGAAGACAGGGTCAGGGCTATATTGTAGATGCCGAAGGATACGGAGTACAGACCGTTTCCGTTATTTCCCATGATGTTTGCCATGGGAATACGATAAAGAAAGCCGATCACCTTGGTGATCAGGCCGGCTCCTGCAAGTATGGAACCCTGCATTACTATGGATTTTTTTCTGTGATCAGCCAAGAGCCTTTCTCTTATACTCCGCGCATTCCTCGGGAGTTCCTATATCACGATAGGTCTGCAGCTCTCTTAAGAGAGCGACAAGATAATCGATGTCCTTCTGACGCATAACAGAGTTGGCACTCTGAACGGTGCCTTCATCGCTGATGGAAAGAGAGTCCATAAGGACCTGTAATTCATTGCCCGAATATTCGTTTGCCATACTGAACCTCCATGCAAATTACTTGGAAGAGATTATATCACATAGGAAAAATAATGACAATGGGGTGGCGGCGGCTCTTGTCACCCTGCTATCTTTATGTTATAGTATACTGATTATTTGTGTAAAACGGAGAAATCTTATGACCATCAGGGCAATGGAAGAAAAAGATTATGATAAGGTGAAGGCACTCTGGATGACCATCCACGGTTTTGCGATACGCAGCGTGGATGATTCGAGAGAGGGTGTTATCATGTTCCTTAAGCGTAATCCCGGCTGCAGCGTGGTGGCGGAAGAGGACGGAGAGATAATAGGAGCCATCTTATGCGGACATGACGGCAGACGCGGCTGTCTTTATCATGTCTGTGTCAGAGAGGACCATCGACGACGAGGTATCGGTAAAGCCATGGTGGTTCACTGCATGAATGCGCTCAAAGCGGAACACATCAACAAAGTATCTCTGATAGCTTTTACTAAAAATGATGTGGGAAATGCCTTCTGGAGATGCATAGGCTGGACTAAGAGGGAAGATCTGAACTACTACGACTTTACCCTTAACGAAGCGAATATAACTGCATTTAACGAGTAGGAGATAAACTATGAAAGAATATATAAAAGAGATCGAGGGAGGCATATGCGCCCCCAAAGCTTTTTATGCAGCAGCTGCTGCGGCAGGCATTAAGTATCAGGGACGTACGGATATGGCCCTTATTTACAGCGAAGAACCCTGTATCACCGCAGGAACCTTTACCTCCAATCTGGTAAAGGCAGCGCCGGTGAAATGGGACATGAGGATAGTTGAAAACGGAACAGCGGTAAAAGCTGTGGTCGTCAATTCCGGAATAGCCAATGCGGCTACAGGAGAAAAGGGCATGGAGATCTGCGATAAGACCGCAGAGAAAATGTCAGGCTTGTATAAGGGTGATAAGTACAGCGTGCTGGTGGCATCCACCGGCGTGATCGGAATGCAGATAGATCCGGATAAGATCTGCAGGGGCTGTGAGCTCTTGTTTGCTGCTAAGGCAGATACCAAAGAGGCGGCAAGCGACGCTGCAAAGGCCATAATGACTACCGATACCCATAAAAAAGAGATCGCCGTAAGCGTAAAGCTCACTGACGGCAGTGTTGTTCATATCGGTGCTATGACGAAGGGTTCGGGCATGATACATCCGAATATGTGCACGATGCTGGGCTTTGTCACTACGGATGCAGTGATAGAAAAGAAGCTCCTTCAGAAGATACTTAAGGAAGTCGTTGACGAGAGTTTTAACATGATCTCCGTTGACGGAGATACCTCCACCAATGATACCTATGTGGTGCTGGCTAACGGAGCGGCAGGGAATGCGAAGATAGACAGTGAAGGCGAAGATCTTGAACGTTTCAAAGAAGCGCTCATGTATGTCAGCATATATCTGGCAAAGCAGATGGCAGGCGACGGCGAGGGGGCTACGGCACTCTTCGAATGCCATGTTTACAATGCTTCCGACAGAGAAGCGGCTAAGAAACTGGCTAAGTCGGTCGTATGCTCAAGTCTCTGCAAAGCGGCGATATACGGTCATGATTCCAATTTCGGAAGGATTCTCTGCGCCCTTGGCTACGCAGGCACGGATTTTGATCCTGATAAGGTGGACCTGTATTATGAGAGCGCTGCCGGAAAGATGAAGATAGTGGAGAACGGCATGGGCACCGGTTATGATGAGGAAGAGGCTACGAAAGTACTCTCGGAAGAAGCCGTCACGGTACATGTGGATATGCATGCAGGCAATGCCGAGGCTACGGCCTGGGGCTGTGACTTAAGCTATGATTATGTCAAGATAAACGCTGATTACAGGAGTTAAGGAGAAAGCATATGTATACAAATAACATGGACGAGTTGCTGAAGAAGGCAGAAGTACTGATAGAAGCGCTGCCTTATATACAGAAGTTCAACCGCAAGGTGATAGTGGTCAAGTACGGCGGCAGCGCCATGACGGATCCGGAACTTCAGCGTAACGTGATAAAGGACGTAACACTGCTCAAGCTGGTAGGTTTTAAGCCTATCATCGTACACGGCGGCGGCAAGGAAATAAGCGCCTGGGTACAGAAGACAGGTAAGGAATCCCGCTTTGTCAACGGCCTCAGGGTTACGGATGCCGAGACCATGGAGATAGCCGAGATGGTGCTTTCCAAGGTGAACAAGCGCCTTGTGGCAATGGTAGAGGAACTCGGAGTAAGGGCCATAGGCATCTCCGGCAAGGACGGCGGGCTCTTAAAGGTTGAGAAGAAGTATTCCGACGGACAGGATATAGGCTATGTGGGCCAGATAACAGCCGTGGATCCGAAGATACTCTTTGATCTTATCGAAAGAGATTTTCTTCCCATAGTAGCGCCCATAGGAATGGATGAGAATTTTGAAAGCTATAATATCAATGCCGATGATGCGGCCTGCGCAGTGGCAAGGGCGGTAGGCGCCGAGAAGCTGGCATTCCTGACAGATATAGAGGGCATATACAGGGATATCGAGGATAAGTCAAGTTTCATCTCCAGGCTCACGGTTTCGGAAGGAAGGGAACTGATGGGAAGCGGCGTTATAGGCGGAGGCATGCTGCCCAAGCTTAACAACTGCATAGATGCCATTGAAAACGGCGTCGGCAGGGTGCATATACTGGACGGTCGTATTGCCCACTGTCTGCTGCTCGAGATCTTTACCAAGAAGGGCATAGGAACGGCCATAATCGGCAACGGGGATGACCCTGTGGAGTAAGGAGGATATATCATGGGAAAAATGTCTGAATATATAGAACAGGCGGAGAAGGATCTTTTCCATCTGTATAACCGTTATCAGATAGTGCTTGACCACGGCGAGGGGATGAGGCTCTTCGACATTGAAGGCAAGAGTTATCTGGATTTCATGTCGGGCATAGGAGTATTTGCCCTGGGTTACGGCGACAAAAAGTTTAATGATGCGCTTCATGCCCAGGTGGATAAGCTGCTCCATACTTCTAATTATTTTTATAACGAGCCTGCAATAGAGGCGGCTAAGGCAATAAAGAAAGCTTCGCGCATGGACAGGGTGTTCTTTACCAACAGCGGCGCGGAGGCTGTGGAGGGCGCTCTTAAGGCAGCAAGAAAGTATGCATATTTAAAAGACGGAAATACGGATCACGAGATAATAGCCATGGATCATTCTTTCCACGGACGTACTTTCGGCGCGCTTTCCGTTACCGGCAAGGAGGCTTACAGAAAGCCTTTTGAGCCGATGATAGGACATATAAAATTTGCAACATATAATGACTTAGACAGCGTGAAGGCTCTGGTAAATGACAAGACCTGCGCGGTCATAATGGAAACGCTGCAGGGCGAAGGCGGCATCTATCCTGCAAGTGAAGACTTCCTTAAGGGAGTGAGAAAGCTCTGTGACGATAACGATATGCTGCTGATCCTTGACGAGATACAGTGCGGAATGGGCAGGACAGGTGAGTACTACGCTTGGCAGAACTATGATGTTAAGCCGGATATACTGACTACAGCTAAGGCACTTGGCGGCGGCGTGCCGGTGGGAGCCTTCCTGGTGAACGGGAAAGTCGGAGAGCATTCGCTGGTTGCCGGAGACCACGGAACCACTTACGGCGGCAATCCTCTTGCGGGTGCAGCCATAAGCGCTACATTCAAACGCTATGAAGAACTGGATCTTCTTAACAATGTTAAAAAGACAGGCGCAATACTCTATGATGCGCTGGAAGAGATAAAGGCCGGCAATCCGCATATAAAGGATCACAGGGGCCTGGGTCTCATGCAGGGCCTTGAGTTTGACGGAGCTGTTGCGGATATCATCGCTAAGGCACTGGAAAAGGGACTGATACTGATAAATGCAGGCCCGAATATCATTCGTTTCCTGCCGCCCCTTATCTGCGGCGAAGCGGAAGTCAGGGAGATGGCTGATATCCTCAGGGAATGTTTGTAAATGAAACACAGACGTATCACGATACTGACAAGAGTAGTATTGTTCATTGCTGCCGTTATCTGCTGCGGCAGCTTTTTCCTGTATGAAAAAAAGCAAAAAGGACAGGAGGAAGTAAGTGCTTCTGCCAATATGACCGCACGCAGTAACAAAGATCTGATCCTCTGGTATACGGATGAGGGACTGACGGATTATATAAATGATACCTCCGGCAGACTCAGAGCGGAAAAGGGGATAAACGTTATTGCTTTTCACAAGAGCGGGCTTAATTATCTTGAAGAAGTGGAAGCTGCTTCGGTAAGCGGAGTTAATGCGCCGGATGTATACCTGATAGGGGCGGATCAGCTGGAGAAAGCGCTTCTTATGGGACTTGCGGAGACCATCAGGGATCCGGACGGTACCGTCGGTGTCTTCAATTTCCCGGAAAATGCACTTGATGCAGTCACGGTAAACGGAAGAAAGGTCGCTTATCCGTTTTATTATGAGACCTCTTTTCTTTTGTACAATTACACTTATCTGAGTGAGATCGCCGAAGAAGCTCTGAGGATGGATATGACCGGGGAAAACACCGAGGAAGAAGCTGTTGTGGTAGAAGGAATACCTGAGGGCTTTACCGAAGAAAGCTGGAAGGCGGCAGTCAGAAAAAAGGCCATGGAGATGATACCTTCGTCGGTTGCGGGGATCAAGGACACGGCTGCGCTGTACAGCGCTCCGGAAGGAATGGAAAACTTTTTTGTCTGGGATGTATCCGATATTTTCTACAATTACTTTTTCACCGGAGCCTATATGGATGTGGGCGGAGTATGCGGTGATGATGAAAACAGGATAGATATATGCAATGAAGAGACCATACACTGTATGGAAGTGTACGGCGGACTTCATCAGTTTTTCTCGATAGAACAGAAGGAAAGCAGTTACGAAAAAGTCATAACGGATTTTCTTGAGGGAAAGACGCTGTTTACGATAGCGACAACTGATGCATTGAAGCGGATCAAGGATAAGACGGAGGCCGGAGAGTTTCCCTATGTTTATGGTGTGGCTGCTCTTCCCGGAGCGGATGAGGAACATGAAGCAAGGGGGCTGGCAAATACAAGTGCCGCAGTCGTGAATCCTTACGGCAGGGATACCGGGGCGGCGGACGAACTGGCGGAATATCTTGTATATAACAACGCATCCTCGCTTTATGACTTAAGCGGAAAGCTGCCCTGCGTGAACGGAAGCTGGGAAAAGGAATACAGGGATGCAAGGACACAGGTGAGAGCGCTTTATACGGAGAGCGCTTCACTGCCTAAGCTGATGAAGCTGGAAGATTTCTGGATGCAGCTGGAGACCGTATATAACAGGGTATGGGACGGCGCGGATCCCGAGAGCGCTCTTTCGGAGCTTGAAGAAAAGATGAAAGCGCGTTACGGTCCGGAATAAAAATTTTTGGAGAAAACCTCTTGAAACTGTAAGTTCTTTAGCTTACAATGATTTTGCGATGTCTGAGAAGGCCTTTACGCTTAACGGCGGAGGTGACAACGCATGAAATACGGATCAATCAGGATAGGGCTTATTGCAGCAACTCTCGTTCTGTCGTGCAGCCTGGCTTCCTGCGGACTCGAAGAGATAAACGCAGGCGGCGGATCAACTTTTCAGGAAGAAAACACAGAAGATTCCGGCTTTGATGACATGTCCGGGATTGAAGATGAGACTGCGGGCAGCAGGGTCACGGTACATATCGCGGGAGCGGTAGTGCATCCGGGCGTGTATGAACTTGAGGCGGGAAGCAGACTTACGGATGCTGTAAAAGAAGCCGGCGGCTTTTGTGAAGATGCTGCGGAGGGCTACTGTAATCTGGCTGCGGAATTGGAAGACGGAAGGCAGTATACGATCCCGACAGAGAGTGAGCTTAAAGAAGGCGGGAACGGTGAAGGACCGGAGCCTTATGCCGCGGACGGAAAGCTCGATATCAACAGGGCCGGAGTAAGCGAACTGATGACGCTTGCAGGCATAGGGGAGAGCAGGGCCAAAGCGATAATCGCATACCGTGAGGAACACGGGAGTTTCGCTAAGATCGAGGATATCATGAAGGTTTCGGGTATCGGAGAAGGGCTCTACGGAAATATAAAAGACGAGATAATGATAAGATAAGGACATAAAAATGGCGGATAAGATACTGATCGTTGATGATGAGAAGCTGATAGTCAAAGGACTTAAATTCAGTATAGAAGCTGACGGTTACGAGACCGATGTGGCATATGACGGTGAGGAGGCGCTTGAAAAAGCAAAGAACAATAAGTATTCGCTCATACTTCTGGATCTGATGCTGCCGAAGATGGACGGCATGGAAGTATGCAGACAGATACGGACTTTCTCCGATGTGCCGGTGATCTTCCTTACGGCTAAGGGTGATGATATGGACAAGATCCTCGGTTTTGAATCCGGTGCGGATGATTATATAGTTAAACCGTTCAATGTGCTGGAAGTTAAGGCAAGGA
The DNA here is from genome assembly GCA_016281335.1 of Lachnospiraceae bacterium. GTDB lineage: Bacteria > Bacillota > Clostridia > Lachnospirales > Lachnospiraceae > NK4A136. The sequence continues at coordinate 9,300 of JAEEIK010000034.1, forward strand.
TAAAGGTCATAATGAAAAGGACATCCCGTACCAAAGCGGAAAGCAGCAAGACAGGTGCAATGGTAGAGGACGGGGAGTTCAGATTCGATATCGAAAACAGGAGTCTTTTCATTAAAGGACGCGAGATAAATCTGACCGCCAAGGAATTTGACATATTGGAGATACTGGTGAAAAATCCGGGAAAAGTTTATTCCAGGGATAAACTGCTGACTCTCGTATGGGGTGAGGACTATCCGGGAGATGCCAGGACCGTGGATGTTCATGTCAGGAGACTCAGGGAAAAGATAGAAGACACGCCGGGTTCACCCAAGTATGTACAGACAAAATGGGGTGTCGGATATTTTTATAAAGGCTGATGAGTATATTTAGATCAAACGGGATCCTTAAGAGTTTCAGGCTCAGGATCTTTCTGATAATCTTTATCACCGGACTTTTAAGTGCAGAGATAGTAAGGCTGTGCATAGTCCACAGCTATACCGACAGAGCGCTGAAAGAAAAGGCTATGGAGGTCACGGAACACATGACCGTCATGGCTAACAGGCTGATAAGCTATCATTATCTTGAGGATGGCGATTCCGACATCATAAGTGCCCAGCTTTCAATCTATTCCACACTTTTCGACGGACGCGTCATCGTGATCGATGACAATTTCCGCGTTATAGAGGATACTTATGCGCTCAGTGTGGGCAAAACCATGATAGGCGAAGAGGTGATCCGCTGTTTTCTCGGAGAGACCATAAGTAATATAAATGCAGGTTTAGACCATGTGGAAGTGGCTGTGCCGGTGACAAAGACAGATGCCGAGACCGGTGAGGTCACGGTTGACGGAGTGCTGCTTGCCGGTGCTTCCACTTCATCCATAGAACGCAGCCGTGAGGAACTCTCAAGGCGCGCAGGCATAATAGAAATAGTTTATCTGATACTGCTGCTCGGCTCCGGGGCTTTGTTGTCGGGAGTATTGGTAAAGCCCTTCAACCGCATTTCAAAAGCTATAGGCAGCATGGTATCCTTTGAAGATGAAACACCGGTGGTCTCCGACTATAAGGAAACGGAGGAGATAGCCGAGGCGTTCCGCAAGCTCTGGCAGCGCATGAAAGTCCTTGACGATTCCAGAAAGGAATTCGTGAGCAATGTCTCTCACGAACTCAAGACCCCCATCACTTCGGTAAAAGTCCTGGCAGATTCCCTGAATATGCAGGAGGATGTGCCTGTAGAGGTATACCGTGAGTTCATGCAGGATATAACTACTGAGATAGACAGGGAAAGTAAGATCATAGAGGATCTGCTGGAGCTGGTAAGGATGGAGCGCGGAGCTTCGGGCATGCATGTCGAAAACAGGGAGATCAACCCACTGTTGGAACAGATAGTAAAGCGTCTTGCTCCTTTGGCCAGAAGTGAGGAAGTGGATCTGATACTGGAGAGTAAGAGAAGTGTCAGCGCCGATATAGATGAGGTGAAATTCACCCAGGCGATCACCAACATCATCGAAAACGGTATTAAGTACAATAAGCATCCGGGCTGGGTGAAGGTGGTGCTTGATGCAGATCATAAGCAGATGGAGATAGTCATCAGCGATTCGGGAATGGGCATACCTGAAGGTGAGCTGGATCATATTTTTGAACGTTTTTACAGAGTGGACAAGTCACATTCGAGAGAGATAAACGGAACAGGATTGGGTCTGGCCATTACCAAGAAGACGGTACTTTTACATAAGGGATCCATAGAAGCTAAAAGTACTTTAGGTGAGGGAACGGAGTTCAGGGTAACGATGCCTTTAAGTTATATAAGGGAGAATGCCGGTGAGACGCTTTAATAAAAAATCTATATTGTTCCTTGCGCTGCTTACGGCTCTTATATCCCTTCTGTGTTCCTGCGGAAAAGAAGTCAGGAAGGAAGAGAGCGGCTACAGGGTTTATTATCTGAATAAAGACGCTACGGGACTCGTATACGATAATTATGAGCTGAAAAGCGAAAAGACCACGGAGATGCTGACGGAGCTCCTGGCATATCTTGCTGATCCGGGAGACTGGGACAGACGGGCGCCCTTAAGCTACGGTTTTGCGGTAACGGACTGTGTGCTGGACAATAATCAGATCAAGCTGACCGTGGATGAGCATTATACGGAGCTGCCGCCGACGACGGAAATACTTGTAAGAGCTGCGCTGGTACGTACGCTGCTGCAGCCTGAAGAGGCCGTGGGACTAACCATGTTCATAGGAGAGGAAGAGCTTAAGGACAGGAAGGGAAATCCCATAGGCATTATGACGGCAGACACATTTATCGACAATGAAGGCGTGGAGATCAATTCCTATCAGGAAGTGAATCTGACCTTATATTTTGCGACCGAAAGCGGTACTGCCTTGAGACCTGTGCAAAGTTCGGTGGTCTATAATACCAATGTTTCCATGGAAAGACTGGTGGTGGAACAGATAATAAACGGGCCGGAAGACAGAAACTCTTATGCCACAGTGGATCCGTCCACAAAGGTGATCTCAGTGACTGTTACGGAAGGCGTGTGCTTTGTTAATCTTTCTTCCGATTTCCTTAATCCGGTAGGCTTTGTAACACCGGAAGTAACCATATATTCAATAGTCAATTCCCTTGCGGAGCTTTCCAGCATCCGTAAGGTTCAGTTCCATATCAACGGCGAATCTAAGATAGTATATCGCGAGATCGTCGATCTGGAAAATCCCTTAGCCAGAAATCTGGACATAGTAGAAAAGTAAACAGAAAAAAGGAGAGAAGCATTGAGAAGACCATTATGTATGGCCTGTCTTTTGTTTTTGCTGCTGGTAAGGATAATCCTTGCCTTCTTCGGCGTGCCGGAGAATGAATATATATCCATGGAAGGAGAGCGGATGCTCCTGTACGGAAAAGTGGCAGAGAAAGAACAGAAGACGGGCAGGACGGTTTTTCGTTTATCCGAAGTGTCTGAGACTGCAGGCGGCAGTCCTTTTACCGATCTGGAGCTTATATGTTATCCGGGGGAGGATATGACGCTTCCACGCATAGGCAGCAGGATAAAGATTTCCGGCCGTCTCTGGCTGTATAAAAAGGCCACAAATCCGGGGCAGTTTGATACTTACTCCTATTACCTGTATAAGAACGCAGGCGCCGGATTCTCGGCGGAAGACTGGGAATATACGGACAAAAGATACAGCGTGTACAGGGAGAGTATCTGGAATATCAGGCTGATATTCGGAAGCATATATGACCATATCCTAACTGCCGCTGATGCTGCGGTGATGAAGGCTGTGATCCTTGGTAATAAGAGCGAACTGGACAGTGAGCTGAAAGAACTCTACAGGGTAAACGGTATAGCGCATATACTGGCCATAAGCGGCTTACACATCTCTGTTATCGGTATGGGATTATACAGGGGATTAAGAAAACTTACGATGCCTATAACTCCGGCTGCCATGGCCGCTGTTATTGTTATGGTGAATTATGCGCTGCTGGTTGGAGCGGGGACTTCCACATTGAGGGCAGTGACCATGTTCATCATAATGTGTGCGGCGGATTCCATGCGGCGCAGTTACGATCTGCCGACAGCCCTTTCGGCTTCTGCAGCCAGTACGGTTTTTTTCAGTCCTTATGAACTTATGCAGTCGGGCTTCTGGCTGTCTTATCTTGCGGTGGCAGGCATAGCCATATTTTTTCCTGCGCTGATCAGGGGCATGGGAAAACTCAGCGGAGTACGGAATAAGCTCTTTCAGAGTGTGGCAGGCTGCGCGGCAGTCAGCTGCTTTACGCTGCCGCTTATCGTACACAACTATTACGAAGTGCCGCTTTATTCGGTTCTGTTAAATCTTCTGGTGATCCCTCTGATGAGTGTGCTGATGGTGAGCGGGATACTCTCGCTTATGATCGGGATGATATCTCTGAAGGCGGGCATGCTGTGCGCTGTTCCGGCGCAGCTTGTGCTGAATATCTATGACAGTCTGTGCAGGGAAATCGCGAAGCTGCCGTATCACAGCATCATTACCGGCGGGCAGGGAAGTATAAGACTGCTTTTTTCTTATGTACTGCTGAGTCTTCCGATCGTGATGAACCGGCGTTTCATTAACAGATATCTGAGGGGAACGTTGATAGAAAAGAAAACGGCAATGCTCAGCGACGCGGAGCTGATACCTGTAAGGATAACGGTCAGTGTTTTTGCTGTGGCGCTGAGTGTCATCTGTCTTAAGCCGGCTTTCAGACTTACTTTCATTGATGTGGGACAGGGAGACGGTATCTGTGTGGACACAGAGCAGGGAACAGTGATGATAGACGGTGGTTCTTCTTCGGAGGATGAACTGTACAAATATACACTTTCACCTTTCCTTAAACACCAGGGTATAAGCGTGATAGACAGCTGGTATCTGTCGCATCCCGATGCGGATCATATATCGGGATTAAAGGATATGCTTGCGGATGACGGGTGCAATATCAGGATAAAGCGGGTAATACTTCCGGATGCAGAGGGAGCAGCTGAAGATTTTAAGGAACTTATCACGCTGGCAAAACGCAGGGGCTGTGAGATAAGCTATGCGCATACGGGTTCGGAACTTAAGCTCGGAGAGCTGAAGATAGTAAATCTTCATCCCTCAAAGGGCTATTCCTGTGAGGACGTGAATGAGTATTCCCAGATACAGATGCTGGAATACGGAAGCTTAAGTGTGATGCTGACCGGAGATGCAACGATGGAAAGCGAAGCGGCGGTGCTTAAGGAGCTGAAGAACGGAGGAAATGCTGGGCTTTTGAAGGGGCTGAAGCAGATATATGCGGCAACGGCTAAGACGACGGACCCCGGCGGCACAGGTGTTTCAAAGGCGCTAAAGAGTGGCACTGCTTCAAAGACGTTGCAGAGCGGCGCTGCTTCCGGGGAGTTGTTACTCGGACAGGTGGATATATTGAAAGCAGGACACCACGGCTCGCATACTTCGAGCTCAGAAGAATGGCTAAACCTGCTTAAGCCTGAAGTGACTGTTATCTCCTGCGGCCGCAACAACCACTACGGCCATCCTCATGCGGACGTGCTTGAAAGGCTTGAAAGTATCGGAAGCAGCATATACCGTACGGACCAAAGCGGAGCCGTGATCGTGACTGCGGACAGCGACAGATGGAAAATGCGAACATTTCTGCATTATTAGCCTGAGTCTGAGCATTAAGCGGCTCGTGGCGGTATTTTTTTACTGGCGGACTCAATGCATGTCGCAGTGCCAGCTGTAATTCGGGGTGTTAAGCGGAAAATTACAGCCGGAAAGTCGGAAAAACAATGATTTGAAAGGAGTGTTGGCTGTAATTTGGGGTGTTAGGTGGAAAATTACAGCCGGAAAGTCGGAAAAACAACGATTTGAGAGAAGTGTTGGCTGTAATTCGAGGAATAAAATGGAGAATTACAGCCAGATCGGATTATATATGGATGAGGAGAGGAAAAAGATGATATATATTAAGGACTTGGAAAAAACTTTAGGATTATATAAAAAGCATTTGGAAAGAGCCGGGAAAGAAGCGGATAAACTTAAAAAGAAGGTTCAACCGGGTATCAGACTATATTCGATGAAACACGGAAAAACATTTCAGTATTTCATTAGAACTAAAAGCATGGAAACTCATGGAAAATATATAAAAAAAGATGATATAAAAACCGCGGAAATGCTGGCTCAGATTGAGTATGATGAGTATTTATCGGAAGCATTACAAAAGTCTGTAAAGGATATAGAGCAATTAAAACGGAAACTGGAGAAAGATCCTTTTAGATCAGCAGAGCAAAAGCTTAGTGCCGGTAAAAGAGCGTTGATCAACAGGCTGTATGTCTCAGACGAAGATTATATAAAAGAGTGGCTTGATGAAAACTATGATATGATGGGATTCAGGGAAACGGAGAAGGAGTTTTATACCAGAGCAGGCTTAAGAGTCCGTTCCAAGTCGGAGCTTATCATTGCGGAAAGTCTTGATGAGGAGAAGATACCCTTTCGTTATGAGAAACCTCTGAAACTCAGATCGGAAACGGTTCATCCGGATTTTACACTGTTGAATATCAAAGAAAGAAAAGAAGTATACTGGGAACATTTCGGGATGATGGATGATATAGAATACAGAAACAATGCATTTATAAAGATAAGGGAATATGAAGACTGCGGGCTGTATCAATATGATTCAATGATATGGACTTTTGAGACTTCAAGGTATCCGCTTAATACAAAGAATCTTCGCGGGATGATAAAAAAACTTAAACAAGTATTTGGATATTGAGAAAAGGTTTTACTGTGAGAGACTAAAGAGGGGAGCGTTATGGATTTCTCTATTAAGTGTTACATATTCCATAGCGCGTCCCTCCTTGATCTATTGTAAATGTCATCCGCTACCTCACGTGATCACCGCATCGCCTACGCGTAAGAAAAAAGTGCCGTGGGTAATACCTGCATAAAGCAGGCACTCTCATCGAACGGATGACAAGCATATTATAGCAGATATAAGAATCTTGCGCAAAAGAAACAGGGAGTAAAAAAGGTCGGGAAGGAGGATGGAAAACACAGGGCTTGAAAAACGGGTTTTTTGCGATATAATGCATCGGGGAAATAAATACGGAGGGGTTGCTTCACTTTTGCTACGCCTTAGGGCGTAGAATCCGGACTCATAACAAAGACATAAAAAACGGAGGAAAGAAAAAATGAAAAAGAGAGTATTGACGGTATTGATATCAGGAGCTCTGGCAGTCGCCTCATTCAGCGCATGCAGCGCAGACAGTGTAAACACCGGAGAGGTGGCGGAGACTGTTAAGGATGCAGTGGAAGAAGCAGCGGAGAATGTTACAGAGCAGGATGTTGAAGAAGTAAAGGAAGCTGTTCAGGAAATAGCGGAGAAAGCGGAAGATATAAAAGCAGAGCTTCCTGAATATGTGTATCCGGGACCTGAAGCATTCTATAGCGTGCTGTATGATTATGTTATCAGAGAGATGGGAAAGAATTCCGAGGGCGGAGTTGCTATTCCGGACATAATGGTCACCGGCATCGATGAGAGCGACAAGGATGATATCAAAGTATACGGAGATTTCGCCTGCTACAGATATACCTTAGACGGAGACACACTGGAGCGTACTTCAGGCGGATCTTATCCGGGCTGCATCCATATTAAGCAAAGTGCTGACGGATATACAGTGACCGGCATGGATATGGTGGAAGACGGAAGCGGTTTTGATGAGAGCGTAGACAGGATATTCGGAGACTACGCCGCTGATTTCAGAAAAGCATACTCGGATGATGCAAAGAAGGAAGAAGTATGGACACAGACTCTGGCCAATTATGTGGCAGCAAACGGACTGGATATTGCATACGTGAAGGATTACGGCTGGGATCCGGTAAAACTTCCTGCTGAGAATATTGACAGCTTTTACAGCATACTTGACGGAGTGGACGAGGGCGGCACGGATATACAGGCAGTGCTCGGTTCAGTCACATATATGGGCGGCCTCTATATCTCTGATCCGGAAAATGACCTGATGTTCTCCCTGTTCAGAAATGATGACGGAAGCATCGTGGCTATAGTTACCAAGCTCGGAAAGCTGTATTACGGCATTGTCGGGGACACGCCTTCCGCCACACTTGATGACGGGCGTGAGTATACACAGTTTGCTGTCGAGGATCATACTTTCGGATATAATTTCGGTGATGATGCAAATGATCCCTTTGTGGTAGACGAGGACGGAAAAGTATACACAGCTAAGAATCTGGACGAGAGCGTAGCAAGAGACATGGTGGTACAGTCGCTTACAGGCAGATAAGCTTTATTCGGAAAAGTCTCTTTTGCGGATCTCATCGGCCCGGGCAATGATCTTCTCTTTCCAGTCATCGTCCTGGGCGTTAAGCTGATAGACATTATAACCATACTGGCGGCCGAGATTGCAGACTATGGTCTCATCGTCGATATGAAGAGAAATACGGTAATGATTAGGGAGCTTCTGGGGCAGGAGCTCCTTTTTATCGCGCTGCACTTCTTTCATATGGCGGGTGCCGTTTACTATGCCGTCGAAACGCACTCCGTAGTATTTGAAAAGCTTTTTTATATATTTCTCCGAGCGGAAGGATGAGGTGTAGACCCAGACCTCATATCCCTGCTTCTGAAGCGTTGAAATAAGCTCGGGTGTACCGAGGCGCAGCCGCTCCTTATATATAAGACTGAGAGGCCAGGGCAGGGGCGGTTCGGTTTTATGGGTACCCGGAAGGACAAAGAGAACTTCATCCAGATCGAAGGATACCCTCATTTTCCTTTCGCTCATTTTTCCTTATCCTTTAATATGCGTTCAAGAACAGTCATTACCTCATGAGGCCAGTCCGAAGGCTCGCAGTTGAGATCAAACTGCTCGCAGCCCTTTTGACCTCTGATGGTGTGCACGATCCCGAGACTGTCTATAGTCAGGGTTTCCATGTAATTCGCATTGAACAGCTCCTTTATCCTGCTGATCTTTGCGGTGTTTTCTTCGTTCTTCTCAAGCTTTCGCTTCGTTCCCGTAATGACTCCGTCGACGTGGGCATTATAGAGCCGTAACAGATGCTTTATATAGTCATAGGAGTAGTAGGATGAAGTATACAGCCATATGTCATATCCCTGCTTTGCAAGAAAATGAAAGATCGCCGGTATGCCGATTCGTATGCGTTCTTTGTAGGTCAGTCCACGAGGGAAGGCAAGAGGCTTCATCAAAAGTTCTGTATTGCCGGAAGCAAATACCAGCTCATCCAGATCGAGACTGACACGTTTATCGTGTTTGGAATTCTCAATGATCTTTTCAATATCGGTCTCCTGGGTCAGATTCACGATCTTAACAGGAATCTGCTTAACACCGCAGCGCATCGCGGCAGCCCAGCGGTGATGGCCGTTTAAGATAAGATAACCGTCGGGGGACATCTTCTCAACCAGTACCGGTTCGTCAAAAACATCCAGCTCATATTGCTGGGCTTTTCTGATCTTTTCCTCATATTCGCCGATTATTCGATAGCTGGGGCCTATTTCCGGAAAGCAGAATTCATCAGCCGGATTAGGGTGCAATCTGTCGCAGGGAAGCTTTTTAAAGAACATTCTTTCAAACATGCCGGCTTTCCGGGGCATGCCTATGCCTTTATATTTCCTGACCTGTGAAGCAATATAATCATCGAATTCGGTATGAGAAGCGGCCATAAGATTTTCCTCCGTATGTATCTGATATTATACATTATTTGCTACACTTTTGCTACGCTCTTTGTTGTAGAATGTGTAACTGTAAAGAAAAACAAAAAACTTGACAAGCCCCAAATAAATGATAAGCTAATGGGCGCTGACATGAAGAAAGGACTTTAAGGAGGAAAAAAGTTATGAAAAAGAGATTGGCAGTATTAATGATGGCAGGTGTTATGGCTTTCGCCGCACTTACAGGATGCGGAAGTGAGAAGGCAAGCGAGACAGCAGCTGCAACAGAAACAGCAGAGACCGAAGCTCCGGCAGCTGACAGCAGTGCTCCCGCAGCTGACAGCGCAGACGATGAGGACAATGTTGATAATGAGATCGAGCTGGTACAGGCTTCACTTACTTACATGGGCGGCCTTTATATCTCGGATCCCGAGAACGATCTGATGTTCTCTATCTTCAAGAATGAGCAGGGTGATCTGGTATCTGTTGTTACCAAGCTTGACAAGTTATATTACGGTATCCTTGGTGACACACCTTCCGCTACGCTTGATGACGGACGTGAGTACACACAGTTTACCGTAGAGGATCACACTTTCGGTTACTATTTCGGAGATGAGACCACTGATTCTTTCGTAGTAGATGAAGACGGAACGGTTTATTTCGGAAAAGATCTTGATGAGAGCGTTGCCAGGGATATGGTGACCAGGACACTCAGCGGAAATTGAGAAGAACAGCTCATCAGTCACCTTCGGGTACAGCTTCCCTCTTTAGAGGGGAGCTTTTTACTTTTCCGGTAAGTATGGGGAAGAAGCGGTTGATGATCAGGATCAGAGGGATCTCTTCCAGCAGAGTCAGCAGCAGAGTGAGTATAAAGAAGCACGGTCCGGCCTGATCGCCGCAGATTTTTACGGCCAGCAGCTTAGCGGGACTTAAGAGGTAAAGATCCATATGCGTGAGCAGTATTATAAGGGAGTTAGCCCCGAGAAAAGCAAAGGGACGGCTGAGCTTCAGCAGGGAAAGGCATCTGGCGAGCAGTATGATCCCGGTGCAGCCGAAAAAGATCGATAAAAGATAAAGTATGGGGAAGAAACCGTAATATACCATTCCCATGCTGCCGCCTCCGTTGGTGATGGAGATAAGATAGCAGAAACCCAATAAGAGAAGCGTAAGGGGAAAAGTTATAAAGGCATTAAGTTTCAGCTTCCTGAGTTTGGGAGCGAGATAATAGGCCACTCCGTAAACGATAAGGCAGAGAGGCAGTCTTGCCACTGCAGATACCAGGCAGCAGAGGAAGAAGGAAGGAATATCATTCTCCGAAGCGGTGGTGGCATACCAGACTATAAGTAAGCTGCCGAAGCTGTTGATGATAAAGAAAGCTGCGAACACAGCTATTGCAACAAAGAGCTTGAGCAGGCGTTTCAGTTTAAGCCAAAGTGAAAAGAGCAGCTCCGTTACGATAAGCGCCGATAAGAACCAGGTCACCGATATGCCGAAGCCGGAAAAGAACAGCGCGAGGCAGCGCAGCAGCTCACCGGTGTCAAAGCCTCCGGTCTTGGCATAGGCAACGAAGAGACTCATCAGAGTATCTATAAATGAAAAGCAGAGGTAGGGGATAAAGAGTCTCTTTAAGCGGGACTTAAGCGTTTCAGCTGTCTTGAGTTTATCCCCGGCAAAAGCTGCAGAGAGCACAAAGAAAAGCGGCACCTGAAAAGAGGACATAAAGAAAAAAGCATTGCCTTCATCGATGCCGGCATGCTGAAGTATTACCGCAAATATGGCAAAGGCTTTTGCCGTATCCGGTTCCGGAAATCTTTTTTTGATATTTTCACCCATGCAAACAATTATAATCGTTTTCCGATCAATGTCTACTTATTGATAAATTTAGCAACAAATGATATAATGTTAGCTCAGATTGATAATCGATCGGTAAGGGGAATTATGAAAACATCAAAGATAATAAGCGTGACTATACTAAGTCTTATAATAAATCTCGCAGGTAAGGCTGTTGCCAGCAGTTTTAACCTGCCGTTCTGGCTTGATTCTTTCGGGACCGTTTTTACTGCATATCTGCTGGGACCTGTACCGGGAGCAGCCGTGGGGCTCACCACCAATCTTATATACGGGGTGATCGCTTCTACTTCGACGGAGATGATCTATTGCATCATAAATATGAGCATAGGTATTGCGGTAGGTATCTGTGCCCGTAAGAAAATGATGGAGACCATCTTCGGAGCTATGTGTGTTTCGGTCATAGTGACACTTGTCTCGGTAATACTTTCTTTCCCGCTTAACATGATCTTTGCGGGGGGCAGAACCGGTAATTATTTCGGAGACGGCGTGACGGATTTCCTGATAAGTAATCATATTCCGCCGGTAATAAGCTGTATTGTCGGCGAGTTTTATATCGATTTTGTTGACAAACTGCTGACCATGGCGGTTCTTTTTGCTGTTATCAGATTGAGCAGGACCATCAGAAACAAAAGGGCTGCTGCGGCTCTGTTACTTCCTTTTGTATTGATCTATGCCTTCGCATCCCTGCCTTTGTCGGTAAAGGCAGAAGAAGATGAGGATGAAGACTTCAATTTCTATTCTTATACCCAGACCGTGTATTCCAGTGATAACGGCCTTCCCTGCGGGGAAGCGAATGACGTGGTCCAGACCAATGACGGTATATTGTGGATAGGCACCTATGCAGGTCTGTACAGGTATAACGGCAGTGATTTTAAATGGATGAGCGAGTTTGACTCCGTTAAGAATGTCAACTGTCTGTATGTGGATATTGAAGGCAGGCTGTGGATCGGAACCAATGATAACGGCCTGACCATCAGCATAGGTGAAAACGTATCCAACGTGGTGGATATGACAGCGGGACTTCCGTCTAATTCCGTGCGCAGCATTACAAGCGGAACCGACGGCCTGTATTATGTGGGTACTTCGGATGCGCTGCAGATAATACGTTTAAGCGGCGGACTGACCCTTTTGGACCCTATCCCCGAGATACTTTATGCTCACAGCATCGCTGCGGATGAATCGGGCTATGTGGCGGCGGTAACGGCTAAAGGAGAACTCTTTGTTCTGAAAAACGGAAAGATAGTCTCCGGACCGTATATGAACAGCGGCGAGGAGATATATACCTGCTGTACTTTCGGAAGTAACGGCTTGCTCTATGTAGGCACTTCGGGCATGGATATATATTCTTTTATCATATTTGAGGGTGAGCTCAGCAAGAAGGAAGTTCATCATTGTCCGGGTCTGAGACAGATAAACAGCGTCAGCTTTGATAACAATAATAGTCTTTTTGCATGTTCGGACAGCGGTGTCGGATTCTTTGACGGAAAGGGGCATTTCAAAAGGGTAAATACACCGACGTTCAGCAACTCTATTGATAACATGACCGTTGATTACCAGGGCAATTACTGGTTTACTTCATCGAGACTGGGACTTTTACGCGTATCCAAGGCGGCATTTACCGATATATACGGGCTTGCCGGGACAGAGCGTAAGGTTGCCAATACAGTTACCAGATGGAATGATCTTCTTTATATCGGGACTGATACGGGACTTGATGTATTATCGGCGGACAATTATAACCGTGTTTCGAATCGCTTTGCCCAGTCACTGGGAGAAGTTAGGGTGCGCTGCGCTTATGTTGATTCAAAAAACAAACTTTGGCTCTGTACCTACGGTAAGGGACTTGTCTGTGTAGAGGACAGCGGAAAAGAGGAGTATTTCAGTCAGACAGCCGGTTTTACCGACAGGGTCAGGGCGATAGCCGAGAATGTCGACGGCTCTCTCATAGCTTCGGGTGATAACGGCGTGGCACTGATCAAAAACGGACGCATTGAAAAGGTGCTTGAGTATGGCAGTGATTTCTCCTCTGCCATGATACTGTCAATACTCTGTGAAGAGGACGGTACCGTGCTGCTTGGAAGTGACGGTGACGGCATAGTGGTGCTTAAAGACGGTAAAGTCACAAAGAAGATCGGCATGGCAGACGGCTTAAGTTCAGAGGTGATCCTGCGCATAACAGCGGCTACGGACGGCTCGGGCCGGTTTATCGTGACCAGCAACGGTCTGTGTTTTATGGATAAGGAGGGGAACATCCGCATATTTAAAAACTTCCCCTATTATAATAATTATGACATGGTGGTCAATAAAGACGGCAAGGCTTTTGTACTTGGCAGCGCAGGCATTTATATCGCGAATGAAGCAGAGATGATAGAAGATGAATACAACTATCCCAGCGAGCTTCTGGATTCCAGAAGAGGACTCAATACTGCACTCACGGCGAATTCCTGGAATTATGTGAGTGCAGAGGGCGAACTCTTCCTTTCCTGCGACAAGGGCATCTATCTTCTGGATATGGATGATTACGGATCGGAACAGAGATCATACAGAATGAAGCTTTCTTCCGCAGTGATCGACGGCGTAAATCATCAGGTAGAGAGAGGTATGGAATTTAAGGTAGAGAGTGATGCATCGAGGATAGAACTGTATCCGGAGATACTGAATTATACGGTTGAGGATCCGAGCGTGATCTATATGCTGGAGGGCTTTGATACAGAGCCGAAGATAGTGAAAGCCAGCGAGATATCAAATGTTGTCTATACCAATCTGCCTTCCGGCAGCTATGTTTTCCATATGGCGATACTGGACAATGACAAGAACGTGATAGAGGAGAGCAAGTATCCCATTGTCAAGATGATGAAGGTTTATGACAAGCCCTGGTTCAAGATATATATGCTGACTGTGGCAGCCATAGCTATTGCCTGGTTTACCTGGTTCATAGCAAGGACACAGATACAGAGGACGCTGAACTTCCAGAAAAAGGAACTGGAATTTGCGAGAAAACAGCTGGAGATGGGTAATGAGACCATTCTGGCTATAGCAAAGACCGTCGATGCCAAAGACGAGAATACCAGCCAGCATTCCCAGAGAGTATCGGAGTATTCCGTATTAATTGCCAAAGAACTGGGCTTTACAAAGGATGAATGCGAGAATATCAGAAAAGCTGCACTGCTTCACGACATAGGAAAGATAAGCATCCCGGACAAGATACTCAACAAGCCTGCGAAGCTTGATGATGCGGAGTATTCGATAATGAAGACCCATGTGGAGAACGGAGCGGAGATACTCAAGGACTTTACACTGGTAGATCATGTTGTGGAAGGCGCATTGTATCATCATGAAAGATATGACGGTTCAGGATACACCCATGGACTTAAAGGGGCGGATATACCTCTTTACGGCAGGATCATAGGTGTTGCCGATGCTTTCGATGCCATGACACAGAACCGTGTGTACAGAAAGAGCCTGAGTATGGATAAAGTGATCGGGGAGCTCAAGGCCGGCCGGGGTACGCAGTTTGATCCCGAGATAGCGGATATAATGCTGAGACTGGTCGAAGAGGGGAAGGTCAGACCGGATTCCGGCGGAACCGGCATAGCAGATGAAAAGGACGGTGAAAAAGAATGAAAAAGATCAATACCGTTTCAATCATAGTCTGCGCGCTTGCTTTTATACTTTCACTGATAGTGTTCTCCTTATTCAGAACGACGGATGACGGAACAAAGGTCATAAAGGTCGGTTTCGTATACGACGGTGACGAGAGCGCGCCCTATACATATAACTTTATCAGGGCCCAGAAAGCCGTGGCAGAGGAGTATGGAGATAAGGTAAAGATAGCAGTAAAGAGCAATATTACCGATGAGTATGCCGAGGCTGCGATCAGGGATCTGGTTTCGGAAGGTTGCGACCTTATCTTCACTACCAGTTACGGTTACGGAGAAGCTGCCAAAAAACTCGCTCAGGAAAACCCCGGGGTACAGTTCTGCCAGGCGACCTGCAGCAATGCAAATACCGAGCCTTTTTGCGATAATTACCATACCTTTATGGGTGAAATATACAGCGGCAGATACATTGCAGGACTTGCGGCAGGGCTGAAACTAAAGGAACTCATTGATTCGGGACGTATCACGGCAGATATGGCAAAGATAGGTTATGTGGCGGCCTATCCCTATGCAGAGGTTATCTCGGGTTATACGGCCTTTCTTCTCGGCGTCAGGAAGCAGGTTCCGGAAGCAACAATGACCGTTATTTATACTAATACCTGGGGAGAGTATATACTGGAAAAGAATACGGCAGAACGGCTGATAAAAGAAGGCTGTGTTGTGATATCCCAGCATTCCGATACCATAGGCCCGGCAGTGGCCTGTGAGGAAGCAAAGGTCTCGCACCCTGTATTCCATGTCGGTTATAATGACAGTATGCTTGATGTTGCACCTACAACATCCCTGATCAGTTCCAGGATCAACTGGACACCGTATATTACCGCCGCCGTGGGAGCGGTGCTTAAGGATAAGAAAATCGAAAAGTGCGTTGATGCCAATGTATACGGTAATGACTGTGCTGCGGGCTTTGACAGGGACTGGGTACAGATGGTCGAATTGAATTCCTATATAGCGGCAGAAGGTACGGAGGAACTGATAGAGAAGGCAACAGATGATTTTAACAAGGGTCGCATTACGGTATTCAAGGGTGCTTATACCGGAGTGGATCCTTTTGACCCGAATGATACCATCGATCTGAGCAAAGGATATGTGGAGAACGAAAAGCAGTCTGCGCCTTCATTCCACTGGGTGCTTAATGACGTTATAACCGTGGAAGAATAAAATCAATCAGGGGGACGGTTCCTTGATCGGTGCCCCTCATCAGTCAGCGCGTAGCGCTGACAGCTTCTCCCCGAGGGGAGAAGCCTTTTTTTGTTGTTGACATGTTTTTAATGATGTGATATTGTGTATATACAACATACACAATATATGCAATCCGAATCTGTGGGAGAGAAGCTATGGAATATGAAAATGCTATAGAAATAAAGAATCTGACAAAGAGGTATGACGGCTTTACGCTGGATGATATCTCCTTCAATGTTCCGAAGGGAAGCATCATGGGATTCATAGGGCAGAACGGCGCGGGCAAGACCACGACTATCAACTGCCTGCTGAACCTGATAAAAAGGGATGGGGGAGAGGTCAGGCTATGCGGCATGGATATGCCGGAAAAAGAGATAGAGATAAAGAAATATATCTCTGCCGTGTTTGACGAGATGCCTTTTAATGAGGAGCTGAATGCGGTCATATTGGATAAGATCTTAGCCGGTGTATTCAGTCAGTGGGATCATAAAGTCTTTACGGAATATCTGGACCGTCTTCAGCTGCCTTCCAAAAAGAAATTCAAGGACTTTTCAAAAGGTATGAAAATGAAGCTTCAGATCGCAGCAGCGCTTTCGCATCATGCCAGGATACTGATCATGGATGAGGCGACCACAGGTCTGGATCCGGTGGTCCGTAACGAGATACTGGACATCTTTCTTGAGTACTTACAGGATGAGGAAAATGCCATACTGATGTCTTCGCATATCACCTCGGATCTTGAAAAAGTAGCGGACCGGGTGAGCTTTATAGATAAGGGCAAGCTGCTCCTGACCGGCGTGAAGGATGAGATACTGGATGCTCACGGCATCATGAGGGTAGGAAAGAAGGAGCTTGCGGATATCGACCGCGAGGATTATATCAGTGCAAGGGTAACGGATTTCGGAGCGGATCTGATGGTGGCCGACAGAGCTAAAGCAGCAAGGAAATATCCCGCTGCGCTGATAGATAAGACTACGCTGGAAGAGATAATGCTCTTCTACGTTAACAGGAACAAGACCTTTGATGCATAAGAGGGAGAACGGGTTATGACGTTGAAGAAACTGATATACAGGGAACTGTATCTTTCGAAAAAAAACATACTGATATGCCTGGGGATAGGGATCATGTGTTTTCTGTTTGCTGTGCTGTTGCTGCTTTCCTGCAGGTTCGGTAATTTTGCAAAGTATAATGAGCCGGATAAGATCCGGGAAATCATGAATTCCGTATCCGCATATCTGCCGATAATGCTCTACAGTATATTTATGGTTGAAGGTGTTGATGCGATCCCGAACCAGATCTTCACTGACCGTCTCTGCGGCTGGCATAAGTTTATAAGGAGCAGCGAGGTGAAGGCGAAGGATTATGTGGGTGCGAAATATGCGGCGATACTGATCCTGTTTGCCGGGGCCACGCTGTTAATGTTCATAGTCTGTCCGGTATTCTTTCTTTTGAGCGGGACTAAGGAGATAAACCTGACAGGGCTTATAGCGGTACTGGACTTTGTATTGTTTTTTACGGATTTTAACCTGCCCCTGTTCATGTGGGCCAAGACCCGTGAAAAAGCAATGTTCTGGAGTACCGTACCCATATGGGCTTTTGCTTTCATAGCCCCTACGGCAGCAATGCTGAATGCTGAGAAGTTTAACGATGCTGACATCATCGAAGTATTGATCGAGAAGTATTCAAACGGCAATTTCATGCTGGCGGGGTGTATATTATTCGGAATACTGGCTGTACTGCTGTATGTAAGCTACAGGCTTTCCGTGCACTTTGTGGAGGTGGAAGGATGAGCGGTTTTATACTGAAGGATCTGTATATCATGCGAAAACGCATTATAATGAATATAGGTTATTTGCTGGGGATGATGATCCTGACGGATATCATAGCCGGTACTTTAAAGAATATGGCGCCTATAGAAGACAGAAATGTGATCGCGGCGGGAGTGGCGATAATGATGTCGGTGCTCGTTTTTATGGTACTCTATTCACTTGAATGCGATTTGTTGTTTACGGATGAGCGCAGAAAGTGGAATGCTTATTCCGCAGCCAGTGAGGGAGGAGTTAGGGCTGTGGTAGGTGCAAAATACACACTCTGCTTTATCATTTCATTCCTGGGGTATCTGATCTGCAGATTTAATGATATTGTCCTGTCACTGATCTTTGGACGGACGGTGCAGCTTTCCATGTTCTATCTGGGGCTTGTATTTTCGATAACCATGCTGATGGCTGTTCAGTTATCCTTCGGCTTACGTTTCGGTGCAAAATACGGAACGAACTTAAGGATCGCTTTGTTTATCGGGATATTTGTCCTGGGCTCAATATACGCAATGTTCGGAGACGTTGACTGGCTGATGGGAGAAGGCGGCGTAAGAGATAATATGCGCTATCTGCTGGAACACCTGGATGATGCGGGAGTAAAGGATTATATCGCAAAGCTCAGCGGAGGAGCCGCGGCGGTACTCAGTCTGATCCCCCACGCGATAGTGGGAATGTACTGGCTTTCCTTTCGCTCATCCTGCAGGGCATATACAAAGGGGGCTGAGAATTATGACAAGTAAGAAAAAGGATCTTCTCAGTATAGCGGTATATATATTTATCTGTTTTACGCTTATGTTCGTGTTCGGACCGCTTATATATACTGCGGAAGAGGGGGCGGATTTCGGTGCTTATCAGATCGTATATCTTATGGCAGCCTTCAGTCCCTGCATTGCCTGCCTGCTAACAAGACTTTTGTTCCGTGAAGGATTTAAGGGGCTGCTGTATCCAAAGTTTAGCGGGAATTTTAAAGCGTACTTTTTAGCTGTTATAATACCGCTGGTATTCGGTATCTTAAACTGCGTGCTCATTACCGTAAGTACAGGAGCGGGATTTACGTTTAAACTTGAAGGAGGCATTTTCACGGCACTGGGAAACAATATGCTGATGAGCGTATACGCGTATTATGCAATGATCGTTATCATCGGTGAAGAGCTGGGCTGGAGAGCCTTCCTTTACGATAAGCTGGAAAAATGCTTCGGGCTGAACGGTTCCGTGGTGATCGGAGGTATCATCTGGGGACTGTGGCACATACCGCCTATAGTGCATATGGGACTGAACTTCGGTAAGGACTATCCGGGATTTCCTTATGTCGGAATTGCGCTGATGTGCGTGATGTGTATAGGCTTCGGTGCATTCCTGCAGCTTATCCGGAAGATGAGCGGCTCGGTCATAGCCCCGATAATTGCGCACGGGCTGATCGATTCCGTAAGCAATTCACTGGCCACCATGTTCCTTTCGGAAGAGATGATCATGGATATGGCCGGCGGGAAGAAGTTCATCGTCGGTATCTGCATTACTGTATTGGCAGTGATAATCGGGATACCCTGCTGGGTAATATTGAATAAGAAATATAAAAAGGGACTTTCGGCTAACACAGGAGCGGAAAACATATGGATATAATAATCTCAAATTCATCGAACGATCCGATCTACTTACAGATCGTAAAGCAGATCAAGGCAATGATAATGAGCGGGGAACTGAAAGCAGGAGACCCGCTCCCTTCCATGCGTAATATGGCTCTGCAGCTTCGTCTCAGTCTGATCACCACCAAGCGGGCTTACGAGGAACTGGAGCGGGACGGCTTTATCGAGACCTATACAGGTAAGGGCAGCTTTGTCAAAGCACAGAATCAGGAATTCATGAGGGAAGAAAACCTACGGCAGATAGAGGAGCTTATGTCGCAGGCCGTGGACAAGGCAAAGCTGGCAAATATAGATGCAGAGGAGCTTAAGAGCATAGTGGACATGCTGTATCAATAGTCTTATCCGTGTTTTGATAGAAAGCGTAAAGAACAGTCTTGCAATTATGTAAGGCTGTTTTGTTTTTATGAAAACTAAGGTAAAATAGAAGCGGATTAAATAATTTCGAAAGGGGTTTCGGATTTTGAAGAAGTATCTGCTCCCGGCATTTGTAATGCTCCTTCTGGCAGCGTTCTTTATCTTCTGCAGAGGACGATTCAGGACGGATATTCCTGTCATAGGACATGAGGATGGATTTGCGGATCTGAGGGGATACGATCTGAATAATGAAGTATACCATCTGGTGAACAACTGGGACTGTTTTCCGGGAGTTCTTTATATGCCTTCGGATTTTGCGGATGAGGACAGCGCGCCTGTTCCCGATAATGAGAGCCCCCGTAATGAAAATCTCGGGACATACAGGATGCGGCTTGTGACCAAACCGAATCAGTGGCTGTCTGTATGCGGGTTCTCCGTGGATTTCGGCACCCGTGTCTTTGTAAACGGACAGGAGGTACTCAATGTCGGCTATGTATCGGACGATCCGGAAAAGGCGATCCCCAAGAGCCGCTACATGATCATTCCCATGTATTCGGGAGAGAGCGGAGAGATAGAACTTATATATCAGTACTCCAATTATGTCCATAATGAAGGAGGATTCATACAGACCACATATATCGGCACACCCGAGAATATCGATGAATACCGCCGCGGTATAGCCGCCTGGTCTCTTAGCATCGGAGGAGGTCTGGTATTTCTTATGTTCTGGTTCATGCTGTCGGGAACCATACAGAAGAGCCGTGAATACCTGGCACTGGCGCTGTGCTGTCTTGTCATAGCCGTCAGAAACCAGTATTTTTTCGCTGAGTATTTACTGGATCCGGGCTACAGTTTTTATTGGGAATACAGGGCAGTGGTGCTGGGGGTGTCTCTGATACCTGCCTCCGCCATGTACCTGCTTTATGCCTTCTTTCCTAAAGCCATAGGAAAAAAGACTGCATATGTATTTACCGGCATGTTCGCGATATTGACCTGTCTGCACTGGATACTTGATACCAGGGCATTGGTAGCACTGTGTCACATATCATATTACAGCTGCATTCCATTTCTTTTTTGGAGTATTTTCTGTATGTGCAGATATTTTATAAAAGAGCATAAAGCCGACAGAACGGACATGATAACCTTGGGAGCGGTAGGCATCTTCATAGTAATGCTTATCATAGAGGGAGCATCCAGCGGCAGCAATCAGATGGTCAATCATTTCGGCATCATGCCGATGGCGATGGTGATATGCCTGATGCTGCTGGCCGTTGTCATCAACGGCAGGATAGCAAAGAAAATGCTGGCTCTGGAGCAGGAAAGAGAGAAGGCAAGGCTGCTGGAGAAGGTTAATGATATGAACAGGGATTTCCTGCGGATGGTAGCTCATGAACTGAAAACACCGCTTGCCGTGATCTCGGGA
The DNA here is from genome assembly GCA_016281335.1 of Lachnospiraceae bacterium. Taxonomy (GTDB): domain Bacteria; phylum Bacillota; class Clostridia; order Lachnospirales; family Lachnospiraceae; genus NK4A136. Next base: position 30,373 of record JAEEIK010000034.1, read on the forward strand.
TATGCACAGCTCTCGGAACTTCAGTTGGGAAAGCAGGGGGAGCCGGAAAAAGTGGCAGCCCGCTTAAGCACCATACGGGAGGAAGCGGAGAGACTGGCAGACATCGTAAACAGACTGATGGATTATACCTATAACAAAGACCGGGATGCCGAAATGAGTGCGCTGGATGTCGAAGAACTCTTAAACAGCGCGGTGGCGGTCATGACACCTGTATGCCTGAAGAACGGGAACAAGTTGGAGGTGGAGAACAACTGCAGCAGGATGATACACGGAAATCATGAGCTCTTGCTGCAGGTGCTTATCAATCTGATAGCGAATGCCAGCCGTCATACCAGGAACGGAACTATCAGGATCGAAACAGCAGAAGAGGAGCTGGATGAAGTGTTTCTGGTATCCGATACGGGGAGCGGGATACCGGAAGACGTGATCCCTCATATTTTTGAAAAAGGCTATACAACGGGAGAGGGAAACGGACTGGGCCTGGCGATATGTCTGGAAACCGTGGAATTGCACGGAGGCACGTTGGAACTGGTTTCTACCGGCCCTGACGGAACGACATTTGCTTTTACGGTACCGTCGGAAGGAGAAAAGCATGGGGTATAAGATATTGCTGGTGGAGGATAATCCCCACATCATGGAGATCAATACCGAGGCGCTTGAGATGGAAGATTATGAAGTGCTTCAGGCAACGGACGGGAAGAGCTGCATGGATGTACTTGATTCCTGCGAGGTGGATATGGCTGTTCTGGATATCATGCTTCCGGATACTGACGGCCTTAAGCTGTGCCAGCAGATAAAAGCTAAGGCAGATATTCCGATACTCTTTTTATCGGCGCTTTCGGAAAACGAGCAGATCGTGGAGGGGCTCAGATCCGGAGGGGATGATTACCTTACCAAGCCTTATGATATAGCTGTGCTGCTTGCACGGGTGGAAGCAAGGCTGCGGGCTTCGCAGCACAGAAAGCGTTTCGTCAGTTTCAAGGGTCTTAAGCTGGATACTCTGGCAATGACCGGATATTATGCCGAAAAAGATCTGCTGCTGACTCAGAAGGAATTCCTGCTTTTACGAATGCTCTCGGAAAACATAACCGGCTTCACCGATCCGGACGAATTATACAGTAATATATGGGGCGGACAGGCCGGTAGCGATCATAATGCCATTTATACAACTGTCTCACGGCTTAATAAGAAACTGGACGGCGTGGGCGCGGAGGTTCGGGTGTCTTACAGACGCGGAGACGGATATGCACTGGAGGAAATATGATAGTTTCAACGCTTTGTTATCTTGAGAAAGACGGACAGTATCTGATGCTGCTTCGGAACAAAAAGAAAAATGATGTAAATGAGGGAAAGTGGATCGCACCCGGCGGGAAAGCTGAGCCGGGAGAAAGCCCCGAAGAATGTGTATTAAGGGAAGTATGTGAGGAGACCGGATTAACGGTCGGCAGGCTTAATATTCGAGGGATACTTACCTTTTCTTCGGAAGGCTGGGAGGATGAATATATTTTTGTGTTCACGGCCACGGAGTTTTCGGGAGAGATCATTGAATGCAACGAAGGGGAGCTTAAGTGGATAGATAAAAAAGATATCCTGTCCCTCAATCTGTGGGAAGGGGACAGGATATTCCTGAAAATGCTTATCGAAGATGCGCCTTTTTTCTCACTCAAGCTTTCTTATAAAGGGGATGAACTTATAGAGAAGAAACTGAGTACTTACAGTTTAACGCTGTAATTGCTTGCATACATTTCTTTTAATCTGTTCAGCTTATTGTGCTCTTCGCCGATGATCCATTCCTTGGACCAGGTCATGTAGTAAGCCCAGGGAATGCGGGATTTTTCAAGGATATTGATATCCGGCATGATCCCGACTTCGGCAAGGGCCATTACTTTATTGCCGCCGGTGGCTTCTTTTAAGCGCCCGTATTGTTCACTATAGTCGGTGTCTTCATATTTTTCGAGATATACGTCCATGGAGATCACGTCCACGTATTCGTCACCGGGATAGGCTTCCTTTAAAGGACAGTTCCAGACCCAGAGAAGGTTATCCAGCTGTTTTTCGTTCACATAGTAGTCGAACATCAGCTTATAAAGTTCCATTGCGACTACTGCGCCTTTTGCACCCCACCAGAACCAGGTTCCGTCGCTCTCGTGGAAAGGTCTCCAGAGTATGGGGATGTTCTCCTCTTTGAACTTTTTGAGTTCTTCTGCGATCACATCCATATCGTGGTAAAAGGCTTTTCTTTCGGCGGAGCCTTCCTCAAGGACTCTTGATGCATCAAAATCAGTATGTTCGGCATAAAAGCTCTTATCCCTGCCGCCTAAGGGTGAGAACCAGTGGAAGCTGAAAGTGACTATACCGTCTGTAGCCTTGGCCCAGTCCATGGCGACTTTCAGCGTATCGCGGTTTTCATATACTTCCGTAAGACAGGCTTCCGAAGCATCTTCATAGTTGATATTTGGTGAGTAGGAAAGCAGTTCGAAACCGCGAAGCTTAGGCTCCGCTCCGCCTGTCTGTTCGCGTATGTAAGTTATCTCTTCACAGGGAATGGTCTGGGTATGCTGACCGGTGATGATCTTTTTGCCGGCAGTTTCGTACAGATAATTAAGCAGGGCTGCGGCTTCTTTGCATGCATTTTTATTTACGGGTTTCATAGGGATACCTCCGTATATATGATATTGCTAAACATATCATGGAGCTTGTCGGCGGTCAAGAGAAAGAAGGCGTGCCGGTGGCAGAGGCTTCCCCCGGAAGTTGTCAGCCCATCAATAAGGCTTCTCCTTGAGGAGAAGCTGTCAGGCCGAAGGACTGACTGATGAGGTGGTATATTTTGTGTTATAATACTACCCATGAAAACGATACAGATAGATACACTGGAATTAAAAGAACTGGAAATATACAACAGCCTGAATGAGCCGCAGCTCAAACATTACTTTGAGCCGGATGTGGGGATATTCATAGCTGAGTCTGTGCTGGTAATAGACAGGGCGTTGGATGCGGGTTATGAACCTTTAAGCGTGCTGGTCGAACACTCCCAGGCCGCCGGCAATGCGAAAGAGTGTATTGAACGCTGCAGGAACGTGCCGGTATATGAAGGATCAATAGAGCTTTTAAGTACCATCACGGGCTTCAAGATCACAAGAGGCATACTCTGCGCAATGAGGAGACGCCTGCTTCCGACAGTGGAGGAAGTGTGTACAGGTATGCGGCGTATAGTCGTGCTGGATGAAGTGGTAAACCCTACCAATGTAGGAGCCATATTCAGAAGCGCGGCGGCTCTCGGAATGGAGGCGGTGCTGCTGACACCTTCCTGCGCGGATCCCTTATATAGGCGGGCACTACGCGTCAGCATGGGTACGGTGATGCAGATACCCTGGACTTTTCTTCCGGAGAAAGGCTGGATGGATAAGCTGAAAGAAATGGGCTATAAGACAGCGGCCATGGCTCTTAAGGATAATGCGTTAAAGCTGGGAGACGAGAAGCTTAAGGAAACGGCGAAGCTGGCAGTGATCATGGGCACCGAGGGAAGCGGGCTTTCCGATGAAGTGATAAATGCAAGTGATCATGTGGTGATGATACCGATGCAGCACGGTGTCGACTCGCTGAATGTGGCTGCCGCCAGTGCCGTGGCTTTCTGGGAACTGAGTAAATAAATGATTCACGATGACGTTTTTGGGGCAGGGCTGTAATTTAGACGAAAGACAGTAGGTAGTATAGGAGGATAGGATGAAAAAGATAGTGGCTGTTATGCTGGCAGCGGTGTTGATGCTTACCGCCTGCGGAAAAGAAGAGACTGTTGAAACAGGCAGGGATAGAGTGAGAGAAGAAAGGACGAAAGCAGGGACTGATGCTGATGCAGGCTTCGCTGACCGGGCAAATGCGGATAACGGGACAGGCAGCATAAAGGAGCTTTCGGAAGGTGATGTTGCTCCGGATTTTACGGCGGAGCTTGTAGACGGAAGCAGTTTCAAGCTGTCCGAGCATGATGACAAGGTGGTGCTGATCAACTTCTGGGCTACCTGGTGCGGACCCTGTGTAAGGGAAATGCCTGCATTCGAGATGCTTAAGGCTGATAACATGGATGGTTTTGAACTGGTATGCGTTAACTGCATGGATGACAAGTCCACGGTTGATGCTTTTGTAAAGGAAAACGGGTATGGCTTTAATATCGCCTATGATACTGACGGACGCATTGAAACTTATTATCCGACGGAGGGCATACCCTATACGCTGATCGTTGACCACGGCATCATATCAAAGATCTATGTGGGAGCCATGGATGCGGAAACACAGTACAGAGAGTATAAAGCAGCGATAAAGGAAGCTATGAAATGATGAAGAAGAAAAACATCATCCGGATCGTACTTGCCCTTGCATCAATACTGCTGATAGTCATCGGACTTAATGAAGGCGGGTTTACGGATGTGATAAACAAGGCCGTAAGGATATGTTACGAATGCATAGGGATAGGTTGAAAAAACACGGGCGGCAGTATGTGCAGCTGCTGGCGGCTGTGCTGTACAACTGTAATATCACAGGTTTTGCCACGGGGAAGATATATAAGGGAAAGCTGAAAGGCTTGTGCGCGCCGGGACTTAACTGCTATTCCTGTCCCGGAGCTGTGGCTTCCTGTCCATTGGGCAGCCTGCAGTCCGGGCTTCTGATGTCAAAATATAAAATACCCTATTATGTGCTGGGTACCCTGCTTTTATTTGGCCTGCTCTTCGGCAGGCTTATCTGCGGTTTCTTATGTCCCTTCGGGCTGCTGCAGGATCTGCTGGATAAGCTGCCATTTCCGAAGATAAAGAAAAGCCGGATCACACGGATCCTTTCGTATCTGAAATATCTGATCCTGATAGTATTTGTGATCGTGATACCGCTGGTGCATATGGTGCCGGGGTTCTGCAAATATATCTGTCCGGCGGGAACGCTGGAGGGCGGAATACCGCTGACGGCGGCGGATGGGAAGCTCAGAGGACTTATCGGCTTCCTCTTTGGCTGGAAGGTATTTATACTATGTCTGATACTTCTGTTATGCATGTTCTGTTACAGGGCGTTCTGCAGATTCTTATGTCCGCTGGGAGCACTGTATTCTTTCTTTAATCCCGTGAGTTTCTTCGGTATACGTGTGGATGAAAATAAATGCACACACTGCGATGCATGTGTAAAAAACTGTAAGATGGACATTAAGAAAGTCTGTGACCGTGAATGCATACACTGCGGGGAATGCATGGCACACTGCCCGACGGCTGCCATTTCGTACCAACCGGGGGGACGGTTCTCTGATCGGCCTTGAAAATAGCGCGGGTGAGAGGATTGAGTGGCTGAAATATGGCCGAAATCAACCGGAGAACCGTCCCCGTGATTGCAGGAAGCATGAGGAGATGTTATCATTATAACGTTATTTTTTCACGTATCTTTTAAAGGGGGAAATGTATGAAAAACAGACTCAAACGCTGGCTGGCATTGATGATGTGCGCAGTGATGATGGCGGGCATGGCACCGGAGACGATAATTGCCGCTGAAGAAGCAACGGAAGAGGTAAGAGAAGAGGCGGGCTTATTTCCTGAGTCCATCGATCTGGAGCCGGGAGACTGGTTACCTGATCAGATAGAAGCGGGAAAGCAGCTGTTAAGCCCGAATGAGTCTTCTAATCCGACGGGGGTTGACGGGTTATATTGGCGCCTTGAGAATATTTATGAGGATGAGGATTATACTACATGTTTAAGGTTGCTGGAACTTATCGATATTGACGGAGAAGGGTATAACTGCCACGAGGCTTTTGCGAAAAACCGTACCTATTATTTGGATTTTTATGTCTACTCATTCGGAGAACCGGAAGATGGCGCTATTCCCATGTTTGATTACACCGGAAACGTAAGGATACGCGGGAATACCCTGAAAAAAGTAGAAGGCATGGAAGGCCACTTTTTTCTGGAGATGGCTACAGGCACAGTGGTTCGGCATAAGCTGACAGTATCCATGGGAGATCACGGAACACTTCCGGAATCCGTAAAAGACGGTATCATGTTCGAAGAGGGGGCAGATATCAGTATTGCTCTTGGAGCTAAATTTTCAGATATAACAGCTGCGGTAAACGCCGTAAACGGATATTACGTGACCGGATGGAGTGACGGGAAAACGACCGTTACAGAGCTTAAAGGTTATGATATTACGAAAGCTGTGGCTGATGTTACATTAACGGCTCAATGGGCTCCAATAAGTGTTGTGACCGGCGCGGATTTTCGCTTCAACCTGCCGTATTACGGAATGAGTGAGAATGATATCAATAGCAAAGGATTATTTAAACGAAGCGAAACACAATTAAGTTGTCGCTGTTACGGGATTTATACGGATAAGGATCTGGAAACTCCGGTTGACGATGATCATCAGCTTGAAGAAGGGAAAGTTTATTATGCGAGGATCCAAGTTGATCCAGTAAAAGGCTGGGTTATCGATAAAGACTCATTACCTGACGTTACCGTAAACGGAGAAAGAGTTGAGTTATATTATTGTGTAGTAGAAAATGATGCAACCCAAGAACAGTATGAATTCTGGTGTTTTGACTGGTCATTTACTCCGGAAGAAAAAAAGACGCAGTATTATGACCTGGTGCTGAATTATAATTATCCGGGTGAGCCGGAATATAAACATAGGATAAGCGGCATACCGGAAGGCACGGATATTGATGCGGAAGGCGATTTTTCACTCCTGAAGGCCCTCAGATACAAAGTCACAGAGGGCGCCGGTATCACATATGACGAATATCTGGCGTTGCTTGAAGAACACAAGGATGATGAAAATTTCCCGGCAAATCAGGAATATGTCAGCTTACGGCAGGTTAACGGTCATTACTGCAGGGAGCAGATAAAAACCAGTCCCTCCTTTGATGATTATGAGTCTTACCGGGATGATACGTTTAATACAGAGATTGATAAAGATCTGAACTTGTATTATTTCTGGGCGCAGGAACTTAAAAGCGCAGAGATCGAGAGCATAGTGGCGCCCGTCTGCGGTCAGAAACAGGAGGATTACAATGGCGGTTTAGGTCCGGGGACAGGCGGTATCACTTACGAGACCGGTATCAGGGGATATACATGGAAATTTGTCCTGTCCGATAACAAAGCCGGAAGGCTGGATGAAGATACTGTATTTGAAGGAGATAAAGAGTATTATATCCTGTTAGACGGATTTACCTTTGACGAAGGCGAGGCAGGTTACAGATTTTTCGATAAATATATGACGATGGACGTTAAGCTCAGCTATAACGGTACGGAGTACGCGCAAGATGAAAACTATGATTACCTTATCCCGGTAAAAGCAGTGCATGATATGTCGGCAGAAGCTGCGACAGAAAAAGAAAATGAGGTGGCTGCAAAATGTGAAACGGCGGGCTCCTATGACGAAGTATTGAAATATGAGTGTACCTATTGTCATAAGACAATCGAGACGGTCACGCATAAGACGGTAGATGCGCTGGACCATGACTGGGGTGAGTGGACCGTAAGTAAGGAGGCTACGGAAACCGAAGATGGTGAAGAGGTAAGAGTATGTAAGAGGGATCCGGATCATAAAGAAAGCAGGGTGATACCAAAGAAGGAAAAGCAGGAAGAACAGAAGGACGACGACAATAAAGATGATGATAAGAAAGAAGACGACAGGAAGGATGATGATAAAAAAGACGATGATAAGAAGGACGACGATAAGAAAGAAGAAATAATACCCGATATACAAAAGCCCATAACTGTTTCAGAGAACATAATGTTAAAGTTTAATGAAGCGGATATCACCATAGAAGCGGATGTCACTTATCCCAAGGCTGTGAGCTGGACCGGTAACAAGATAACAAAGGAACAGCTGGCGGCACTTTCCAAGGATGGCGTTATCGCAAGAGTGAAGATATCCGGACTGGAAAAGGCTATAGAGGGAATGAACAGGGAGGCGGACACAGGAAAACTGTTCAACTTAAGCTATGTGATAGACAAGGAGAAAAAAGTCAATTCCAAAGGAAGCTTTTATGTGAAGCTCAAGCTGAATAACAAGGAGGTTAAAAAAGCCAAGATAAAAGGAAAGGATAAAAAGGCTCTCGGAAATATCGTAAAGGATCTTAACAGGCAGTTTAAAGATAATCCTTACAGCTTTGACATAGTGCCGATAGAACTGAAGGACGCCGAGAGCGTAACCATCAAGGCGAAGCTCAAGAAGGACGAGCTGCAGTTAAATGATGACGGAAGCATCAAGGGATTTAAGAGCCTGAAGATCAAGGTAAGGATACCGGGTAAAAAGGCTGCCAAGACCTACAGCTTCAGCGCCAAGAAAGCACTTAAGTGTTTTACGATAACAGTAAGCGATAAGCAGAATAAAAAAGCGGAGGTTACGGCACTGGCCGGACAGAACTTCGCAGGAACGAGAAGCGGAGCAGATATCACAAAATGATCTGACAGGGCGGGGAGTAAGATCCCCGCCCTATTGTATGATCACGGGATGCAGGGTATAATATAAAGGTTAGTGAAAACCATATAGGAGGTATTTGAGATGCAGTATTTTGTTAATGCAAATGCTTGCTGTGACGGGGACGGAAGTAAGGAGAGACCTTACAAATGCATAAATGATGCGGCTAAAGTAGCAAAGGCGGGGGATGAGGTAACAGTAGCACCGGGCATATACAGGGAGTATGTATGCCCCGTGAATGCGGGAACAAAGGATGCGCCTGTGACATATGTATCCGAAGAGCCACTGGGAGCGGTAATTACCGGCGCGGAGATACTGAAGGGCTGGAAGAAGTATAAGGGAAATGTATGGACCGCAAGAGTGGCAAACGGCATATTCGGCAGCTATAACCCTTATAAGACTTTCGTATACGGCGACTGGTATTTCTCCGACACCATAAGGCATGCGGGCTCGATCTTTATAAATGACCGGGAATTATATGAAGTGATGAGCTTTGAGGAATGCTTAAGTTCCAAGGCCGACGAGTTCGCCTGGAACCCGGAGGAGTCAAAATTTAAATGGTATACCGAAGCAGACGGTGACGAGACCGTGTTCTATGCCAATTTCCGCGGCATGGATCCCAATAAGGAAAAGGTTGAATTCACGGTAAGGCGCAACTGCTTTATGCCGGATAAGAATTACGTGGACTATATAACGGTACGCGGTTTCAATATCAACAAGGCTGCAACGACCTGGGCTCCGCCTGCGGCTTACCAGGATGGAATGATAGGACCCCACTGGAGCAAGGGCTGGGTGATAGAGGACTGCGAGATATACGGAAGCCGTTGCGTCGGCATATCCCTCGGCAAATACCTTGATCCCGAGAATGACATGTATTTCACGACAAAGCGTGTTAAGAGTCCTACCCAGATGGAAAGGGATGCGGTATGCCGCGGACAGTATCACGGCTGGACTAAAGAGAGGATAGGACATCATACCATAAGGCGCTGCCATATCCACCACTGCGGACAGGGCGGTGTTGTCGGACGTATGGGCGGAGTGTTCTCCACCATAGAAGACAATCATATACATGATATCTGCAATTCCGCACAGCTTCGAGGAGCGGAGACTGCAGGCATCAAACTGCACGCAGCCATCGATGTGACGATAAGACGCAACCATATACACCACAGCATAATCGGTGTATGGCTTGACTGGCAGGCTCAGGGAGCAAGAGTAAGCCAGAACTTCATGCATCACAATTACAGGCCCGAGGGCGTAAAGACCGTAGGCGGCATCATGTTTTCAACGGATGTCTTTATCGAAGTGGGACACGGTCCTACGCTGATAGACAACAACCTGCTGCTTTCCAAAACCTCGGTGACTATACCAAGCGAAGGCATAGCCTGCGTACACAATCTGATGCTCGGAGGCTTCAGCCTGATCAATTCAGGTGTGGACAGCATCGTGAACGGTCAGAGAGAACCAAGATTTACGCCTTACCATATACGTCACAGAACCGAGGTTGCGGGTTTCATGACCATACTTCACGGAGACGACCGCATCTATAACAATATCTTCATTCAGCAGCATAAGATCGCTGATAAGAAGATGACTCCGAAGGATGCCGAGTATGCGGCTGTGGGAACGAAGTGCTTCGATATCTTTCCGACCTATGAAGAGTGGAGAAAGCCCTTCGACGAGGGTGAGCGGCCTGACATGGGTAAGCTTGCGGAAGCCCACTTCGGCCATCTGCCGGTATGGGTCGGCGGCAATGCATATTTTAACGGCGCCAACCTGTATAAAAAAGAGAAGAACAGGCTTGTGGATAAAGAGCATAAGGTAAGCGTAGAAGTAGTGGAGAAAGACGGGAAATACTTCTTTAAGACAAATGTGGGAGATTTCCTTAAGGACTTCAACTGCAGTATGATCAACAGTGATGTGCTGGGCTGTGCTTTTGAACCGGAGCAGAGATTCGAGTCTCCCGATGGTACGCCGATCATCTTCAATCGTGATTATTTCGGTGCTCACAGGGGCGCTGCGGTATTACCGGGACCTTTTGCGGATTATGAGTGGGCTAAGAAGAGAAATAAGAGTTTTGCCTGAAGATAAAGCAAAGCGGCCGGGATCAAACTGACAGGGAAGGTTACGGACAGTGTTTAAGACTGAGAGAAAAATAACTGAATGGATAGCAAAGCATGTATCGCTGCTGTATTTTGCGGCGATAACGCTGCTTGCATTCTATATCCGCTACATAGGCAGAACGGTGACTTCACCGGATATGAGGGATTTCCTGCTTCCCTGGTACTACAGTATGAAGGAAGCGGGAGGTCTGTCCGCACTTTCGGTGCAGATGGGTGATTACAATGTACTCTATCAGACACTGATTGCCCTGATGACCTATCTGCCCTTAAATCCCCAGACCATGTACAAAGGACTTGCCTGCATCTTCGATTATCTTATGGCCTTCGCTGCGGCTGGACTGATATGCGAGAGCCTGAAGAAAGAAAGATTCGGCGCAACGTTCAATGCCGTATACACGATAGTGCTGTTTCTGCCTACAGTGGTCATTAATTCGGCATACTGGGGCCAGTGTGATTCCATGTATACCTTTCTTATGCTGATGGCGCTGTGGCTGCTTTACAAAAGAAAGCATAAGACCTCGTTTTTCATGCTGGGCCTTGCCTTCGCGCTGAAGCTGCAGACCATTTTCATCCTGCCTTTTATCGTTGCGTATTATCTGGTTAAAAAGAGCTTCAGCATACTGAATTTCGGCATAACGCTCCTGACCTTCTGGCTGTCCGGCGTGCCGGCCTATATAGCGGGACGGGATATTCTGACCCCGTTCAAGATCTATCAGATGCAGACCGGAACCTACAGTAAGATGTGGCTGAATGCGCGTTCCTTCTGGATACTCTTCGGTGATGATTATAACGCCTACAGGGGCATGGCCATTGTGCTGGCACTGGTACTCTGCGGTCTTGGCTGTTATATGATGCTTCTGGGAAAGAAGAAGACGGACACAGCCTTCAGATACATCAGTACGGCAGCCTGGTTTGTGTGGGTATGCATCTACTTCCTACCTGCCATGCATGAGAGATATGCCTACGGCCTGGATATATTGTTGATCATCACTGCTTTTCTTGATAAGAAGTATATTAAATTTGCCATATTGTCTGCGGTGCTCAGTTTTATTTCCTACGGCCCCTTCCTTACCCAGTACGGCGGGGTGAATATGACACATGCACTTATTGAGTTCTTGGCATTCAGCTGGTTTACTTATCTGCTGATAAATAACGATAAAGAACAGGCTTAAAACAGACAGTATAGTTTGACGCTGCGTCTTTACGGACGTGGCGTTTTTTTTATATTTATGGTAGAATATTGCGGACAGATCCAATCAGGGGACGGTTCTGCGGTTGACCTTGAAACAAGCGGGTTTTGGCGGTTGAGAAGGCCTGGATTGGGGCAAAATCAACCGGAGAACCGTCCCCATGATCGTTAAGGAGGACATAAAATGCATAACAGGATGAAGAGACAATTGAGAAGATGGCTGGCAATGTTCATGTGCGCAGTGATGATCACAGGCATGATGCCGGAAGCGGTACTGAAGGCGCATGCGGAGGAAGAGAGCGTGCAGTCTGAAGCTGATACGGCAAAAGAGACGACTGTGCCGGAGGATGAGGCCGGAACTGATGCGATCGTAGAAGAAGCGGGAAATGATAAAGGAACGCCGGCAGCATATGTAAAAATGATAAATCTGGCAAACCCGGCAGGAGAGGCGGTCACCTTGAATTCAGGAGACAGCATGGAGGGCTATGCTTCATTTAATAATGGCGTGCTGACTCTTAAACAAGGTGTCGGGGACACTATTCCTAAGAGCGGTCTAAATAATAGTTGTGCTATAGCCATATATGCGCCAGGTGATCTTATAATTGAACTTGAATGTGGGAGCGCTGATGAACCTGCTGTTTTTGCAGGAAAAGACAGTCAATATTCGCTTTGCGCAGACGGAAATATTACAATAAGAAATGCAGGCGGAAAAAGCGGATATGCTTTATTTCAGGCTCAGAATAGGAATAACCTGTCATATTTGCAAGGAATTGAATGCAGGGGCAAACTGACCATAGAAGAACAGGACGGAGGAGAAGTGGCGGTAAGTGTTGTCGCTACCCCCCTCGAAGGCGCAAAGCCTCAATACAATTTTGGAGTATATGCACAGGATGGATGCGAAATAAAAAGAGGGGCTGAGTTATCCGTATCAGGCGGAAACGCATCACAAGGCAGCGCGGGATTATATTTGGGCAATAACGGTCATTTAACTATAGGAGAAGGAGCTAAATTGACGGCTGCAGCCGGCAATGTAAGCAGCGCTTATGAAAATCAGATCAGTGCAGGCATTTATGCCTATAACACTCTGGAAGCGGATATTGATGATGGGGCCGAGGTGATAACACAGCACGGAACCGTTTCAAACGGAAATAAGGTCGGGGACGTATATGTTAAGGATGAGGAGATCAATTATACTCTCGGCGTTACACCGCTTAATGCTTTTTATGTTTATACGGATCAATATGAAAGCTCGGCATATATCAATATAGGAGACGCGGTTGAGCAGGGGATGCTGCCGGATGATCTTAAGACATACCTTGAGGGGCTTGAAGCAGCTTATGAAAGATCATACAGCATGGGCAGTTCTTTCAGGGTGATCAATACTTTAGCCGGTATCTATGAGCTGCCTGAAGCAATAAGCGAAAAATATGACATAGGATATATTACCGAAGAAGATTATCAGGCTGTTGCTGCCGGAACAAAGACGGCAGCTGAGGTGATCAGCTATGATACGGCTGATAAGCTCTGCATGAACAGGGATAAAGGCTGCCAGCTGTGTTTCAGGGAAAAGTGGTCAGCAGTCGAAAAAGTGAAATTCAGCGAAGACGGTAATGAGGTAAAATATGATAATAAGAAGCCTTTATTACTGAAAGTCGGAGAGGCGGCAGTACTGGATGTGGAGATAGAACCTGACGGCGCACTGCAGGAGATCGGATTTGCGGCATTTTCCCTGACAGATGTGAATAATACTGCTGCAGATATAGCAAAAGGTCCTGACAGCAGCAGGCTTGAGCTTACTTATGAGAATAACAGCTTAACACTCAACGGTAAAGAAATCGGATATGCTGCAGCTGCCGCATTTCCGAAAAAAGCTCTTGATGCATATGCAAAGGGGGAAATGACTGTTGCGGAACTGGTAAGTAAAAGAATAGCCGGTTCTTCGATCTGTGTTCAGCTATATGCAGAAAAGAAGTATACGCTCCATGCCAACGGAGGCAGGTTTATCCCGGCAGAGAATCTTAAGAGTTATGCGACAGAAGGCAAAATTTCCTTTGATGATGTTTATGAAACGGGAACGGAGACCATATCGTTCATGGCACCGGACAGCTGTACCCGTGTGCAGTGGGGACAGATAATGTCTGATCGTCTTAAGGCCATGGACTATTACATGAATGAAAATATATCTGCTTTTGCATACGGCAGCGCTATTGACGGTACCATAATACTTATGACTCATTCCGGAGATGTTACGGATGCGGACAGTTCCTTTATTAAACTTGATGATAAGCATAAGCCGATTGACTCTCCTATGCCGGAGAATGTTACTGATTTCTATATACCATGGAAAGCGACGGAAAACACTTCGGCACGCTTTGTGACCGACGGCGGCAGCATTGACTGGAAAGCTGATGTTCAGGTGACTGCTGATGGTCAGGATTATCTGTACAGCGGTGCTGAAAACAGCAGATTCATTTTCCCGGAAGCAGTCAGAGAAGGATACTTCTTTATCGGATGGAAAACACAGGTGGGCAAAAAGGATATCCTCCGTTTTGCAGGTGATGCGGGGGTCCTGACGAATACCCAATATACCGCTTTGTGGCAGACTGAGATAAAAAGGATAGATCTGACCTCAAATCTTCCGGCAGCTCTTTCGGTCGGAGAAGCGGGGGTATACAACATTCAGGCGGTAACGAACGGTATAAATGCATATTTCCAGGGATTCACAGATGCGTTTGCCGGAGACGAGGTGGATCGTATAGAGGCGGATCATTCATATTATGTATGTATCAGCGTTCAGTATGATCCGGGTGAATACTATATTGATCGTGAAAGTGTCGAGATATATCTGGGCGATGAAAAACTCAAGGCTATACCCGGCGGCGGCGGACCGGGTGTCAATGAAATACTGGCGTTTAAAAAGTATACCGTAGGAACGCCTAAAACTCACAAGCTGACTTTTGACCTGCAGGGAACAGGCGAGTTGCCTGATTTTGCAAAGAACGGTTTTGTTTTTGAAGAAGGAGAAAACCTGCGTTCCTTAATGACTGAAACACAGCTGAATGAACTCCTGTACATGAGATATACGGGCGCTGATGGGAAGTATTACGGCTTCTGGTATCCTGACCGTGCATGCAGGGAAGATGAGCGTATAGGGACAGGTAATGACCCGCTTCGCGGAAAGAAAGAAGATGTAACCTTTTATGCCGGATGGACTAAGATCAGTTATATACGTTCAGAGACTCTGGAAGTTGCCGTTCCGCAGGATGGCATGAAAACTGACGGTGAAGGCAAATTTGATACAGACTGGATGAACGGCAGTAATGACGAGATAAGCTGGTCCGGAGAAGATTTCTGGTATGACAGCGGAGCGAGTGAGCCGGTAAAAGCAACTGATTCCTTTAAGGCCGGAAAAAAATACTATGCAAGGATATCTTTTTGGTGCCATGATGGTTTTGAATTAGATCCGGACAATCTGCCGCGGATCATAGTGAACGGAAATAATGCCGTGGTCAGTATCCGTAAAAAGGTATCAGGTTACAATCAAACTGTTTATTATGCAGTATTTGAGTTTATACCGGCTGCGCAGAGCGGGATCGATCTGACCCTGGATTATAATTATCCGGACGGGACAGAGTACAGCCATACCATCAGCGGCATACCGGCAGGTACGAAGCTTAGCGGAACCGGTTTCAGACTCAGGGATGCCCTGTTTATCGGTGATATGACCTGGGAAGAGTTCTGCACACTTAAGCAGGAATATACGGAAACGAATAATGAGAATACATTCTACGCAGCGCATGAAAAGATCCTGCCGGCTGAAAATACAGGATACAGATGGAGAGGCATAGCTTCGAAACGGAAGTATTCAAGCTATAATGATGCTTGCGGTGACAGCATGAGCCTTGCGTCTTTGGCCTTGGTAAATGATACAACCCTGTATATAAGCTGGGATGAAGAATTAAAGCTCATTCCGTTAAATGGCATCAATGTGCCTGAATGTCGTATGTGTGTAGATGAGTATTATGAGCTGTCAGATTACGGAGTGGATTTTGAGGGCGGAAGCAGCGTGAGCAGCGCAGGCTTTTACTGGGTTGATGTGACAGACCATGATAACAGATTTGATGATGGATATGTGTTTAACGGAGGAAGTACGGCCGCGCTTCATCTGGAACTGAGACTTCAGAATGGTATCTATTTTGACAGGTTTATAACGGAAGATACGAAGATACGCTATAACGGCAACGATTATGCCTGCGAGAATTTTACGGGTGACGATATGGAGTTTTATATTCCCGTGACTATCGGGCATGTTCTTCCGAAAGATGCAACTGTAGAAAAGAGCAATGTGGTCGAAGCGAGCTGCACAGCAGGAGGTTCTTATGATGAAGTAAGAAGCTATAAGTGTACGGCCTGCGGTACTGATGTGGAGAATGAGCTGATCCACTGCCATGTTCCGGCTCTGGGGCATGAGCTGATAAGGCATATGAAGGTGGAGCCGACACTGGGTA
Source organism: Lachnospiraceae bacterium (assembly GCA_016281335.1). GTDB lineage: Bacteria > Bacillota > Clostridia > Lachnospirales > Lachnospiraceae > NK4A136. The sequence goes on from JAEEIK010000034.1 coordinate 46,641, forward strand.
AAGCCGGTAATATCACATATTGGGAATGTGACAGATGTAAGAAACTTTTTGCAGATGAGAATGGAAAGAACGAGATAACAAAGGAAGATACAGTCATACCCGTGCTTGAAGAGACAGAGATCGATCCGGACCATCAGCATGCGCTTATCAGGCATAAAAGGGTTGAACCTACTGCTGCGACAGCAGGTAATATTGAGTATTGGGAATGCATTGATTGCCACAGATTCTATTCTGATGCGGAAGGAAAAAATCAGATAAGTCTGAAGGACACAGTGCTTGCGGCAAAAGGAGAACCTGCACCCGATCCGGACCCCAATCCGGACCCCAATCCGAATCCTGATCCGAATCCGAATACGGATACCGATGCGGAACCGGAGGATACACCGGAGGAAGCACCCGAGGAGGCGCCGGAGGCTACGGGAGTTAGCTTAAGTGAAAACAAGATCGAAATAAAGATCGGCGAGAGTAAAGCGCTTAAAGCTGTCGTTGCTCCCGAGAATGCAAAAGATAAGTCACTCTCATGGGTAAGTGATAATGAGAACGCAGTTACCGTCGATAAGGACGGTAAGATCACGGGCGTATGGGCAGGAACAGCGAAGATAACGGTGACCACGGTGAACGGCAAGAGCGCCGTATGCGAAGTTACAGTGCTGCCTGCATTTAACAATGATAATGAGGAAACGATGAAGATGTCACCGGAGGATATTAAGAACTATGTCGTGCCTCAGAGAATAGGCAAGCCGATACCCGAGTCCAAGCCCGTGAAGATCGGTGACAAAGAGGTGAAACTCAATGTATCCGTAAGCTACTGCAATGCGGTGACCTACACCGGCAAAGCAATTAAGGCCCAGGATGTGCTGGATATCAATTACGACTTCTCCGACATACTGAAGGCAGCAGGAGCTGAAGGCAAGGATCAGGATAAGATGTTTAAGTTGAGCTACATCAATAAGAAGAACAAGAATGCCGGTCATGAAGCATCTTTCTATGCAAAGATCAGCCTTAAGAAGACAGCAAAGAAAGATTGCGGCCTTTCGGATGCTCAGGTGAAGGACCTCAAGAAGCTTATCAAGGCCGAGAACAGCGTGATGAAGAAGAATCCCTGCAAGTATACGATCAATAAGGCCTCTCTTACGGATCTTGCGGAGATAAAGCTGCACGCTAAGCTGACGAAAGACGGAAAGCTGAATCTGATCACCAAGGGCAAGAAAGCAGGAAATATCAAAGGCTTCAAGAGTGTAACGGTAAAAGTTAATGCTTCCGATCAGAAAGCAAAGAAACTCTCTGCAAAGGCAGGTTACAGCTATGAGGTGACGGATGCCGAAAAGTGCAGGGTGAAGATCAAAGGAAATACCAACTATACCGGTTTTGTAACGGTGACGGCGGAGAAGTAATACCCCTCATCAGTCAGCTCTTCGAGCTGACAGCTTCTCCCCAAGGGGAGAAGCCTGAAAGCCACGGATACTGTCCGTGGCTTTTTTAGCGGTATCTGCGATCCGGATGGGTCGCATAGTATTCACGCTTATCGGTATACATGCCTTTGTCGGCGGAGCGCATGGCCTGACGGATGTCTTCACCGATCTGCACTACGTGGGTGCCGATGGCAAAATGGAGTCCGTCAACCCTGGCGGCTTCTTCTCTTATGCGGGCTTCTCTTTTCTTTACTTCGGCTTCATCCATGCCCATGGCGATGACCATGAATTCGTCGCCGCCGGCGCGGTATACGTCGCTGTCGGGGAAAGTCTCTTTTAAGATTGCAGCGGCTTTTTTCAGAACATTGTCTCCTGCGCTGTGCCCGCTTTCGTCATTAACCTGTTTAAGACCGTTTAAGTCGGCAAAGAGCACGGCATAAGGATAACTGATCTCCATCTCGCCGTTTATGATATCGTCCACAAGGGCATTCATGGAGTTGCGGTTCTTTGCCTCAGTAAGCATATCCATGGAACTGAGTATCTCCAGCTTGCTTAAGAGCTGGTAATTGGCAATCTCTGCCGCAATAAAGAAGGTGGAGAGTTCAAGGGTCTCTTTGATCTTAACTGTATTTTCAACATTGAAGTTGATCGACCACATAAAGCCGAGGGTTTCATTGTTGTACTTGAGCGGGAAGATAACTATGCTGTGCGCGCCGGCCTCTGTGAGAGACTTATGCCACCCGGGATTAACGCTTTTCAGCCATTCCATATCGCCTTCGTCTTTGATGATCAGACAGGTGCTGTCGCCGATGGTGGAAGCCCAGGTCTTGCATATATCATAGAAGTCCTCATTAAGATAGGTATCCATAGGGAGCAGTCCGCAGTTCGGCTTGATAGCCTCACAGAGACTGGAGCAGCGGCGCTTTTTATCATTGATCAAAAGGATGCAGCAGTGATCCGAATCGCAGATCTGTCTTATATCATCTATGACATCATTGAAAGTCTGCTGTTTATTGTCTGAACCCCGCAGCTTTATGCAGGTCTGAAGGACCGCAGCTGAGGTATCGGCATCCAGGCTTGCCCTTTGCTCCGAATCCGCTTCCGGCGTCACCTCATAAGAATAGATGCAGTAACCGGTATCTTCCTTATCAGAGGTAAGAGGCAGCAGAAACATATTGAGCCAGAGTTTAAACTGGGGAAGTTCAACATAGGTATGCAGGGGCTGGCCGAGTACGGCACAGCGGTAGCAGAAATCTTCAAAATTCTTGTTTTCGGGGAAATACTCGGCATAAGGAGAATCCGGTATAAAAGCTTTATGCATGGTTGAAAGCATATCATCGCAGTGAGCCTTGTTCCCGTCAGCTATGCGTATGTTACCGTAGCTTCCGTCCGGAAACTTCTCAACTGACATTATACAGGTCTTGGTCTTATAGGCAGAAAGAATATTCTCAAAATTCATGGTATTTCCCTCCTGAATTCATATTATACAAAAAACGGCAGACTGCCGCAAGCGTTCACAAGCCATGTTTAAGGCGGCTTGAGACAAGCGGCTTTTTATGATAAAATACAAGGTTATAAGATGATTGAAAGGAATACAAAATGAAGAAGAAAATAAAGATAACTTTCAATGCGCCGGTGGTGCTTACATTTGCACTTATAAGTCTGCTGGCGCTGATACTTTCTTATATTACCTTCGGGGTGAGCAATAAGCTGCTGTTCATGACTTACCGTTCTTCGCTGCTTTCGCCCCTGACGTATCTGAGACTGTTTACCCATGTGCTGGGACACAGCGGCTGGGCGCATTTCATAGGAAACATGGCATATATACTGCTGCTTGGACCTATGCTGGAAGAGAAATACGGTTCTTCCGAGATCATATGGATAATCGTAAGTACCGCAGTGGTGACAGGTCTGGTCAACTGCCTGCTGTTCCCACTGACAGCGCTTTGCGGGGCCAGCGGTGTCGTATTTGCATTTATACTGCTGACTTCCTTTACAAGCTTTAAGCAGGGGGAACTGCCAGTATCGGTGATCCTGGTAGCTATGATCTATATAGGCCAGCAGGTCTATGACGGGCTCTTTGTACAGGACAATATCTCCAATCTTTCACACATCATAGGCGGTTTGGTGGGGGCAGTCATCGGATACAGACTGAATAAAAAGAAATGAGCGGGAAGCTGTATATAATGCGTCATGGCAGGACGGACTGGAATGACCGGCACAAGCTGCAGGGTCAGACGGAGATACCGCTTAATGAAGAAGGCAGGAAAATGGCTGCTGCGGCAGCGGAAGAATATAAGGATGTGCACTTTGATGTGGCCTTCTGCTCCCCGCTGATCCGGGCAGTGGAGACGGCAGAGATACTGCTGAAAGGCAGAGGGATACCGATCATCTGCGATGACAGGCTCAAAGAGGTGCGTTTCGGCATATATGAAGGCATAGAGAACAGCTTTGATATCCCGGACTGTCCGGTGAATGTGTTTTTCTTCGAACCGCAAAATTATAACGATCCGCCGGAAGGGGCCGAGAGCATAGATGAGCTGATGGAGCGGACCGGGGAGTTTCTGAAAGAGAAGGTTGAGCCTGAACTTGAGGCCGGAAAGGATGTGCTGATAGTCGGCCACGGAGCCATGAATTCGGCCATAATAACCCGGGTGAAGAACAGGGAAAAGAGTGAATTCTGGAAGGATGGCATAGAGAACTGTAAACTCATGAGACTCAGATAAGGGGGAGATGTGAATGAACTTTAACATGAATGACGGCAATCTGAATCCGGAAACGGAGAAGGGCATCAGCATCGCTTCGGCGGGAATAGGAGCAGTAAAGTATCTGGTGGCCGCAGGAGCCATGCTGTATATACTCTTTGGCAACGACCTTATTGATAAATTCGAGGGAACAGGTGATCAGGTATTGATGTCTGTTGCCGGGGCGATGAAGATAATGCTGGCTGCCTTTCTTATCATGTGCGTGGCGGCATTTATACAGAATCTGATACTGCTGATAATCTTGCTTAAAGGTGATCAGGAGACGGATTTCGGTATGAGGTTCATAAAGATCTCCGGAGTGATACAGCAAAGCGCAGGTCTTGTGATACAGTTCGTGATGGGGGCGGTATTTGCAGTTGTCGGCATCTGGTCCATGACGGGAGCCGGCGGAGTTATTAAGGAAGGCGACGAGAATGGATTCCTGATAGTGGGAGGTATCTTTGCCATAGCCGGTATAGGCTGCGCCGTCGGGGCCATTATAGGTTTAGTTAAAACAGCAAAAGGAGCATTGGGAGAATAATGAAAACCAAGGGATTAACAAGCGCTGAAGTACTTGAGAGAGCGAAGGACGGGAAGAACGTTCTGACACAGGGTAAAAAGAAGAGCCTGTTTTCAGTGATACTTTCACAGTTTGCTTCACCACTGCTGATATTATTGATCGTTGCAGCTGTGATCTCCATAGCAACCGGAGAGCTGATCGACGGCATCATAATAATCATCGTCGTACTGGCAAACGTGATCATCGGAACACTGCAGGAGCTGTCGGCAGAGAAGTCGGTGGAAGCACTGAAACAGATAAATGCTTCTACCGCAGTGGTCATAAGGGACGGAGCGGAGAAAGAGATACCCGCATCTGCGCTGGTGGTCGGTGATTACGTGATACTTGAAGCGGGACGCGTGATCCCGGCGGATCTGCATCTGGTACAGACCAGTTCACTGAAGGTAAATGAGTCGGCTCTTACAGGTGAGAGCCTTGCCGTTGAAAAAGACTGTAACGATAAAAGTGATGAGAAGACGCCTCTCGGAGACCGCAGGGACAAGGCCTTCATGTCCACGCTGGTGGAATACGGAAGAGGCGAGGGCATAGTAGAAAGGATAGGTGACAACACCCAGATCGGCAAGATCTCAGGCATGCTCAACAGCATCACCAAACAGGAGACGCCGCTTCAGAAGAATCTTAACAGCATCTCAATGGTGCTGGGTATCGCGGGCGTGGTACTCTGCATACTCATGTTCGTGTGCCAGATCTTCATCTATGATACCGAGATCATAGAGACGCTGATGATCTCCATAGCCTTTGCGGTAGCAGTCATACCCGAAGGACTGGCAACAGTGGTGACGCTGGTGCTTTCCGCAGGCATACAGAAGATGAGTAAGAGAAACGCCATAGTCAAACAGCTGCATGCTGTGGAGACTCTCGGCGCGGTCAATGTGATCTGCTCGGATAAGACCGGAACACTGACCCAGAATAAGATGACAGTGGTCAGATGGTATCTCTGCGGAGAGGAAAAGGAAGCGGGCAAAGTAAAGACGGAGGATCCTGTATTCTCCAAACTGCTGACCGGCTTCCTTGCTTGCAATGATGCAAAGTATTCGGAAGAGACAGGGGAAGAGATAGGCGATCCCACGGAGACCGCTTTTATCAAGTACGTTAAGGATAATAAGCTGGGCTATGATGAGATCATGTCCGGCATAAGCCGCTTTGACGAGATACCCTTTGATTCAGACAGGAAGATGATGACTACTCTGGACAGGGTGGAAAAGAGCGGAAATACGCTCAACGTCTCCTTCACCAAGGGAGCCATAGATTCGGTGATCGTGAACTGTGACCGTATCCTTGATGAAAAGGGCGTAAGGAAGATAACGAATGAGGACGTGCTGCTGGCAAGCCACTGCGCCGAAAAGATGAGCTCAGAGGCCTTGAGAGTCCTGGCTCTTGCATATCGTGAAGGGGATGAGAAACCTCAGGAGAAGGATATGATCTTTGCCGGACTTGCGGCCATGATCGATCCGCCCAAAGAGGGAGTTAAAGAGACTGTGGATCAGTGCCACCACGCAGGCATCGATGTGGCCATGATCACCGGTGATCACAAGATCACGGCTTTTGCCATAGCAAAGGAACTGGATATAGCAACGGATATATCCCAGAGCATCTCCGGTGCCGAGATCGACGCGACGGACCCGGAAGAATTCAGGAAGAACGTACTTAATTACCGTGTATTTGCCAGGGTATCACCTGAGAACAAAGTTCAGATAGTACAGGCTTTCCAGTCCCACGGCAAGATCTGTTCCATGACCGGTGACGGCGTGAATGACGCGCCATCGCTTAAGGCTGCGGACATAGGCGTGGCCATGGGCATAGGCGGAACGGAGGTGGCAAAGGATGCCGCCGAGATGATACTTGTGGATGACAACTTCATCACGATCAAGAATGCCGTGATGGAAGGAAGGAACCTGTTCAACAATATCAAGAAATCCGTGGTCTATCTCTTAAGATCCAACTTCGGAGAAGTGGTGCTGATGGCGTCCGCAATTTTTGCGGGACTGTCCGCGCCGCTCTCAACCATACAGATACTCTGGGTGAACCTTCTTACCGACACTGCGCCTTCACTGGCGCTGGGCATGGATGTAGGAAGCGATGCCGTAATGAACGAGAAGCCGAGGGATGTGAAGAGCGGGATACTTAATAAGGGCGATTATCTCAATATAGTGATACAGGGCGTGATAAGCGGATGCGCAGCTCTGTTTGCCTTCCTGTTTCCCTATATAGCAAGATACGGGGCAAACGATATAGCAGGAGTGATAGGCAGTGATCCGGAACTGCTGAAGCTCTGCAGGACCTACTGCTTCAGCACACTTGCCATCAACGAGCTTTTGATGGCCTATGTCTGCAAAACAAAGGGAAGCCTCGCTTTTGCAACGAAGGAATCCTGGAATAATAAAGTGCTCAATAGCATAACGCTGGTGGGGATAGTACTGCAGCTTTCGGTACTCGTGATATCGCCATTGCGTTCATTGCTGAAACTCGCAGAAGTTGGTATCGGAGATATATTAATCATCATACTGATCGCTGTAGCAGGGGTGCTGGTCAACGCAGCTATCACACTTGCAAAAGAACGACTGGACATAAAGAAGGAAAGAAATATATAAAAACAAGGATGGAGGTATTGAAAAATGGCTGATTATCTGTTTGAAGCAAAATATGATCCCTCGGGTAAGAAGTATGCTTACACTGAGAAAAAGCTGGTGCTGACACATCTGCTGCATAGCGCTGTCCAGCAATTGAGCGGATTGGGACAGATCCTCAGTGAAGAAGAGAATAAAGAGGTTGAAGACCTCATGGAAGCTCTGGTGATGGAGAAGGAGAAACCGTTTCCGCAGGATGAGGCAAAAAACTATTCCGAGTTTAACGGTGAGGGAGTCGAGATCCACAGTAACCAGTTCACACTGTATTATGAAGAGAAAGATGAGCAGTGGATAGAGGAAAAGCTGGAGAGGGTAAAGGAACTCAACCGGAAACTGGCGGAGAAGATAAAGATACCTGAGATGTCTGAATTCTACAGGATAAATGCGGAACTTATCGACATTTCAAAGGGAAATTTTTATCAGGCGGTAGAAGAGAACCCCTTCCTCGGGAGCCTTGTGGCCAGCCGTACTGCCATTGTCAAGTCCTCAGAGAGTATGCCGATGGAGAAGGCAGTCAATGGTATGAAGGGACTGGATGAGGCACAGAAAAACCTCCCGGAAAACCAGAAGGTGGATATCTTTGCTGACTATATGACCGTGCTCAACGGCGGTGAGGGAGAACTGGCTGCGGAATATCAGCGTCAGGAACTGGACAGAGACGGCTGGGAGGATCAGGAGGCTGTCGATGAATATGCAAAGAAGCTCCGCAGGGAACATCAGAAGATCATAGATGCCTTTGAACGGCTGTGTGAAGTAGAGGATAAGGGGCAGTACGATGCTTATATCAATAATATTCTTAATCACTTAACGGAACAAAGACCTGCAAATAATGGTGAAGGCGCCATAAGAGGACTGACCGCGGCTATCGGAGCCATGAAAGGGGAAGTGCATGCCCTTGACAAAGGCTGGGGAGCCAGGGATGTGGGCATCTTTTCTGTATTCGGAGCCATAGAGGGAGGCATAAATAAGGCAAAACATATCCTGACTGATAAGGATCAGATCGAGATGAACAAAGTTCTTGAGGAGGACTTTAAAAAATTTAAGGATAAATACTGGGATCTGGAAAATCCTACTGCAGAGGAAAAACTTCAGATAAGCCGGGAGTTAAAAGGCTTTATCAGCAAATACCGCAGTTATCCTGCCTTTTCCTGGGCTTCTTCGTCATTTTCAAGGATGGAGAAATGTCTTGCAGATATACGAAAGGATGCGGAAAAAGAATATGCCGAAGAGCACAGCGCTTCCGAGGTCTCTAAGAGGGATGATAAGGAATACCAGAATGTGCTTGATTATTATGAACAGCTGCAGGATGTCATGGACAGCGTAAAAAGGATAAAAGAAACCTTCAATAAGATAGAAGAGATCATGACGAATGATGAAAAAAGGAGGATGCAAGATCACAAACTGCCTGAAACCGGCTTATACAGGACGATGAGGTCCGCGCTTAATGAGCTGACACCTAAGAAAAAGGAGCTGACACCTGATAATATCAATCTCAACCTTAGCAGGCTGGTGGCAGTCATGGATAAAATGAAGGAGCTGCAGCCGGGAGTCCTGCCGGCAGACATGATAGGGCTTGCCCGTGACGGGAAAGAGCTTCTGGGTAATCCTGTGCCTGAAATGAATGCAAAGCTTAAGGGTTCCGTTGATTATAACCGTCCTTTTAGGGAAAGCATGGAAGTGATGATGAGGAGCGGGAAGAATAAGGCTGCGGTCTATGTTGCAGGCGGGCTGATGGATCTTAAAAATGACAATCCCGACAATATCCTAGGCGGAGCGGAGTTCGAAGTGGTCGGTGATGACGAGATACGTGCGGCAAAAGCCGGAGCCATAGACCGTAAGCGTTATGAGGCAGAACATAAGGAGGAACTGGAAGCCACCGCAAAGAGAAATCTGGAGGAACGCAAGGCCAGGGAGAAAGCCGAAAAGAATGGTAAGAAAGGCAAGAGCAGCAAGACGGATGTGAAACATCTGATAATTGAAGAAGGCATAGAGGAGCCTGAAAGGGAGAGTACAGGCAGGAGATCAAAGGACAGCGATCAGCCTGCAAAGGAGATAAAAAAGTCCGGAAAGAAGAAATGATAACTGTATAAAGGCATAAAAAAAGAGCGGCGCTGATCAGCGCCGCTCTTTTAAGTATATTTAGAACTTACCTGCCTTTGCAGCCTCTTCGATGGAAACTGCGGTAGAAACTGTCATACCTACCATAGGGTTGTTGCCGGCACCGATCAGACCCATCATCTCAACGTGAGCGGGAACTGAAGAAGAACCTGCGAACTGTGCATCTGAATGCATACGGCCCATGGTATCGGTCATACCGTAGGAAGCGGGACCTGCAGCCATGTTATCGGGATGAAGTGTACGGCCTGTGCCGCCGCCCGATGCAACCGAGAAATACTTCTTGCCTGCTTCAAGGCGTTCCTTCTTGTAGGTACCTGCAACGGGATGCTGGAAACGGGTAGGGTTGGTTGAGTTACCGGTGATGGAAACGTCAACGTTCTCTTTCCACATGATAGCAACGCCTTCGCAAACATCGTTTGCACCGTAGCAGTTAACCTTTGCACGGGGGCTGTTAGCATCCTTGGAGTAGCACTTTCTGAATACTTCCTTTACGGTGTTGGTGTAAGGATCGTACTCGGTTTCAACGAAAGTGAATCCATTGATTCTGGAGATGATCTGTGCAGCGTCTTTGCCAAGTCCGTTAAGGATAACGCGAAGGG
>JAEEIK010000035.1 GCA_016281335.1 Lachnospiraceae bacterium
TATTTTACGGTACTGACAAAGGGAGTACAGCTAAGGCTGTTTCCGGAGTCGGTGCGTCTGCTGACCGAACCGCCTGAAGATAAAAAGAATGTTTCGTCCCTGCAGGCAATGCTGGTGTCCACGGCCTCGCGGGTGGGAACAGGTAACATAGTGGGCGTGTCAACCGCTATCTGTCTGGGCGGTCCGGGAGCATGTTTCTGGATGTGGGTAATGTGTATCATAGGCGCATCCTCCGCCTTTATAGAGAGTACTCTTGCACAGGTATATAAAAGAAAAAACAGTGACGGCGAATCGTACGGCGGACCTGCCTATTATATAGAGCGGGCACTTCATGCTCCGGTACTTGCCGCGGTATTCTGCATCTTTCTGATAGCCACATATGCGGTGGGCTTTAATCTCTTATGTTCCTACAATCTGCAGTCAACCTTTGAAGCTTATTCCTTTTATGATCCGAAGATAACACCGGCGGTGATCGGCGCCGTGCTGGCTGTGATGACAGGCTACTGCCTGCTGGGCGGAGGTAAGAGGATAGTAAAGCTTACAAGCCTGATCGTGCCGGTCATGGGCGTTTCTTACGTGATCATTTCGCTTATCGTGATATGCGTAAATCTTAAGTACGTGCCCGCCATGTTTGGCATGATCTTTAAAGATGCCTTTGACATGAAGGCGATATTCGGCGGGATATCGGGTTCCTGCATGGTTTACGGTATCAAGAGGGGACTGTATTCAAATGAAGCCGGTGTGGGGTCGGCACCGAACGCTTCCGCATCAGCCAAAGTATCGCATCCGGCTAAACAGGGACTGGTCCAGACTCTGTCGGTATATATAGATACCCTGCTTTTGTGCACAGCTACCGCTCTTATGTGTCTCTCGACAGGCGTGGAGAGAAGTGAAGCGGTATCGGGAGCTCCTTATGTGCAGAATGCGATATCAACCGTGTTCGGAAAGATAGGACCGCTGTTCATCACGCTGGCAATGATACTGTTTGCATTTACTACTCTTCTCGGAAATCTGTACTATGTTGACAATGCGTTGATATTCTTAAATCACAAGAAGCAGCCCTCTCAGGTATTCATGAGGGTATTCCACATATGCTGCGCGCTGGTGGTATTTGCGGGGGCAGTGATCCCGATGAATGCAGCCTGGGCTATGGCGGATATAACCATGGGCGGAATGACGCTGATAAACCTGCCATCCTGTATGATACTAGGGAAGGTAGCAATTGACACACTTAAGGATTATGAGAAACAGAAAGCGGAAGGAAAAGTTCCGGTGTTTAAGGGCAGAGACATAGGCTTATCCGAGGATGAGCTGGATTATTGGAAGGAATAAAAAAGGAGACTTATCATGACATTTCTTGAGATCTACAAAAAACTGACCGAACGGAGGAACGGGGGAGATCCGTACTACGTGAGTTTCATAGAAGAACTGAGGAAGCTGCTGACGCTTACGCTCAGACACCAGGCGGTCATCGCCGGAATATATCCGGAGCTGACCGAAGATGACGTGCTTAAGCTCAGTTCTGCATACGGCAGACTGATGGAGGCCGCGAATAAATTTGCCGAAAACATGGAGGAAGATGATCCGTCCAGAAATGAAGTGATGGCTGTTCTGGAAAATGCAGACCGTGACAGGAAGGGACTGGCCAACTTTAAGTACAGGCCGGGAATAACTCTGCATGAAATACTGGAGGAAGCCAGGGAAAAAGAGCTTCATGCGCCGGAAGGAGAAGAACAGCAGGTCGGCGGAAATATGAGCGCCAGGATAAAGCTCACGGATGAAAAGGGGACGCCCATATTCTTTACGGCATCGAATACGGTCAAATATCCCGATGAAGTAATGGCGGAGTGGAAGGAAAGGGCTATAAAAGAACATCCGGAGTATCAGGATGCCATTGAGGCCATGTTGAACACCAAGTCTGCGGGAAGAGAAAAAAACCTTATGTTTCAGTTCGCAGCGGCCTATGTGGCGGATAAAGAGTTCGGAGAAAAGCTGCAGAAGTTTGATGATAAAAGTGCAGAAGATCTGTATAAAATACTGTGGCCACAGTTCAGAGAGCTGGGCAAAACCCTGGGTAAAGAAAGGGCTGAACAGCTGAAGAAAGATAAGGGCTTCTATCAGCTGATGCATGATTTCAGAATGAACGACACTCCGAAGATAAGAAGCGCCAGGGCTATGGAGTTTAACCAGATACCAAAGGGCAGCAATATTGAAAAGAGAAATGCTGCGATGAGCTGTGTGGCCCAGTTGATGGGCTTGTCGGATATGCTGGCATATTCAGGTACCGCAAGCTATGAAAAGGACGGAAAGAAGATAAGCGGCATCTTCATGGAAAAGGCCGAGGGATTGGATGTAGGAGCAGGAGACAGGCCGGAAAGCGATCCGGAAGGTTTTGAAAAATACAAGGAAGAGGTAAAGGAACTGAGTGATATCTCAGTCTGGGATACACCGGAGGCCAAGGCACAGACCGCGGATCTGCAGGTGCTGGATTATATCTGCGGAAATACTGACAGGCATGGAGCCAACATGCTCTATAAGTTTGAGACTGATGCAAACGGCAATAAAAAGCTAAAGAAGATCACAGGTATAGATAATGATCTGTCCTTCGGTATATGGAACGGAGAGTATCAGGATAAGGGAAACTTCAGAGTGATGCAGAAACCTGCGGGTTTCGGGATAATGATGCGGAGCACGGCGATGAAGATACTCGCTCTGGACAGAGAAGCGCTGGAATTCATGCTGGCGGACAAACTGGAAAAAGCTGAGATAAATGCAGCCTGGGAAAGAACACAGGAAATGCAGAAGCTGATAAATGAGGCAATACAGGAAGAACGCCAGGCAGAAAACGGGAGGAGAGATCCGGAACGTGAAATAAAGCGGGGAAAGATACTGCTCTGTGATCCGGAGGATCTTAACAATATCAGCATAGAGCAGCTGTATAAGAAAACGGAGAATAAGCTGTTCAAGAACCTGATGGAAAGAGCGGATATCGGTCTCAGATACAGGAATATAGATATGGCTAAGGACTTTAAGGAAAGAGAAGGGGAAGGCTACGAGGACTGGAAATGGAAGGGCGATGAGAGAGAGCTCTATAACGCGCGGATGATAAGCCAGGAAGAAAAGGCGGATCTGGACAGGCTCAGAGATATAGATGAAGGTGAGGAAAAGCTTAAACTTTCCATCAAGATAATAGAACAACTGACGGGACAGAAGATAACGGATGAATTCGGCTCATATTCAAGGAAGGCCATGGAAGGATTGCTGGATCATGTATGCTTAAACGGCATACCCTACAGAGCTGCATTTCACGGAAGTCTGGACAGGCCTGCGGATTGTAATCAGTTGATCTCTCAGATGGCGGATTTCATATCCGAGCAGATGGATGAACGTTTTGAACCCGTGAATAATATTTCATTACTGTACATAGATGATAATCCCATGTTGCCGGGGCTGATGCAGAGGGCACTGGCTTATCTGCCGCCGGAGCCGGTGAAGGTAACTGCAGAGAAGCCGGGTATATTCTCTTCCAATAAAGCGGAAAAACAGCAGGAGTATGAGCGGCAGACCGCGGAATATGAAAAAGCTCTGGCCCGCAAACAGATGTGGGAGAAACGTAACGAAGATGCGGATATGGAGACACGCCGATACAGAAAAACGGTAAAGGACGGCAGTGTGCGAAAGAGTTTTAACGAGATGGCGGATGAATTTGCGCACCAGCAGGATACGAGAAAACCCAGGAAAGCAGCGGATGAACCCCAAAAAGAAAAAGTGCCGGGGAAGAAATGATGAAGATATATGTGGATTTTGATGACTGTCTGTGTGAGACCGCAAGGGCCTTTACCGGGATAGCCGACAGGCTGTTCGGCAAGAAGGTACCTTATGATAAGGTGAGGTTCTTTAACCTTCAGGATTCCTTTGAACTGACGGATGAGGAGTACGAGCAGCTGATGATCGAAGGACATAAGCCGGAGGTACTGCTGGCCTATGAAGAGACTCCCGGTGCATCAGAAGTACTGAATGAATGGCTGGATAAGGGATATGAGATATCCGTCATAACAGGGCGGCCGGCCAGCGCCTATGAAGCTTCGCGCAGCTGGCTTGATGAGCATGGCCTTAAACGCGTGCCGCTCTATTGTCTTAATAAGTACGGCAGGGATTCTTTTATAAAAGACAGTGAGTTCAATCTGGAGCTTGAAGACTATTATCGCATGAACTTTGATTATGCGATAGAGGATTCGCCGGTGGCATTTAAGTTCTTTGATCATCTGCCGAAGCTTCAGGTAATGATATATGAGCGGCCATGGAATAAGGAGTATGAACTGCCCGGGGATAATTATTTCCGCTGCGCCAACTGGAATGACATACGCGCCAAAGTTTGCAAAAAGCCGTAAAAAGCCGTTAAAAAATGACTTGTTTGTGTCTGCTGCTTAGAATAAGCTTGACTCATCAAACTATCCTTTAAGGAGGAAGAGATCATGCATTATGAAAACTTTAAGACAGTGGTATATATACCGGCCTGGACGGCTTTGACGATGACGAAAGAAAAACTGGAAGAGGAATATGCTTTTCTGGAAAAGTATATAGGACTTGATAAGGTTTATCTTGAGACTCACCGCGGAGACATAGATATAGAAAAAGAAAAGATACTGATGATAAAGGAAAGCCTTGAAGCAAAAGGCGTGGAAGTATCGGGCGGTATCACAACGGTGATCCCTGATTTTGAAGGGGCGGAAGGCGGGAAGCAGAGGCTCTTCAATACTTTCTGTTATACTGATCCGGCGATGAGGCAGAGGCTTAAGGAGATATCCGAATATGCCGCCGGACTTTTCGATGAAGTGATACTGGATGATTTCTATTTTACCAACTGTACCTGCGAGCGCTGCATCAGGGAAAAAGGGGAGCGGAGCTGGCCGGAATTCAGAAAGGCCCTGATGAAGGAAGTCTCGGAAGAGCTTGTGGTCAAACCTGCAAAGGCTGTGAATCCGAAAGTAAAGATGGTGGTAAAATATCCGAACTGGCGTGAATCCTTCCATTTCACGGGCTATCTTCCCGATGTTCAGCAGGATATTTTTGATGCGACTTATATAGGAACGGAGACCAGAAGTCCGAAATATGCTGACCAGCATCTTCCGGAGTATCTGAGCTATTCCCTTGTGAGATACATTGATAATGCATGGCCGGAAAGAAACGGCGGCGGCTGGTTTGACAGCTATCAGTGCTGGTCGGCGGACAGGTATCTTGAACAGGCATATCTTACAGCTTTTGCCAAGGCTAAGGAGCTGATGTTCTTTCAGTGGAGCGACCTGATAGGCAATTATTTCCTGGGCGGCATGGGCATACAGTTAAAGAAGATAGATGCCATGCTTAAAGAAACAGGGAAGCCGACAGGCATCCCTGTATACATACCCCATGCATCCTGCGGCGAGAATCATCTGGAGATGCGCATGGGTATGCTCGGTATCCCCATTGATGCTACACCGGTATTCCCGGA